>JANYCF010000097.1 GCA_025360455.1 Opitutaceae bacterium
GAGCTTGCGCGCCACGACCAGTGACGACGTGGGTCTGGCGAATGTCGAGTACCTGCGTGACGGCGTCAGTCTTGGGTCAAGCACCGCTGGTTCGAGTGGCGTCTTCTCGTTCGTGGCGACGCTGCCCAGCGTGCCGGCTGGAACCGGTTCGAAGAATGTCAGCTTCAGTGCGGTCATCACCGATTCCAAGGGCCAGAAGTTCACGGTGCCGGCTGTTCCGATCGTGGTGCTGGAAGATCTCGCACCGGTGGTGGCTGTTCTTTCGCCGGTCGAGGCGGATACCATTATCGGCGGTTCGTATGAGCGGGTCGTCGTGCGCGTTACCGACGACCAGCAGATCGCGCAGGTGAAGCTTAGCGTGGACGGATCGTTCGTCACCAACCTCACGTATCAATCGGCGACCGGTAACTATGAAGCACGCTTCACGGTTCCCGCCAAGCCGCGCCTCGCCACTTTCACCATCCGGGTCGAAGCCATCGACAGTCAGGGCAACTCCACGCTTTCACCCGTGTCCACGCTGACGCTCGATGGCACGGCTCCGATCATGAGCTCGATCAGCATTACGGGTAATGCTGTCTTCCAAGCGCAGGACGAAATTACCTTGCTGATCGCAGACCAGACCGGCAACCGGATCGTCGAGTCAGCCACCCTCAACGGCGCCACGCAATGGACGGATAAATTACCGGCGGCCAATCCTGCGACCGGTCTTTCCTCGCTGACTCAGGTCAATGATCTTTGGTTCCGTGCCGCCGGCAGCACGCTGGGAATATTCAGCCGCACGGGATCGACGCATCAACGGCCACCGACCGGCACCCCGGCCAATCTCGTGTCGCCGGTGGCGACGTATCAGGCTTCGGCAGCGATCCAGCGGCTCGATGTGACGCTCGAAAATGTTTTCGTCGCGACCGCCGACGCCCGTCTGACGGTTCTTGATCTTAGCCGGGTTGAGAGCCCGGCGGTGGCGACGACCCTGACCATTGGCGGGGCGAACCGCTTTGCCCTCGGCAGCAACCTGCTCGCGACGACCTCCAGCAATGGATTCCAACTGCAGTCAGTCGGTCTCGCGTCCGGTGCCCTGACCATCGGGTCGCCAACCCCTGTGACACTCGCCGGAATCCGCGATCTCGCCCTCGTCGGAACGCAACTCTGGGTGGCCGACGCCACTACGGTGAAGTGCTATGATATTTCCGATCCGGTGACTCCGGTCCTGTCGCCAAGCTACGCCCAGACATTTGTCGCCGGGGAGTTGCACGTTTTCGGTTCGCTCCTTGTGGCTAAGGCAACCGATGGATTGAGCCTCGCCTTTATCGACACCGGCACCGGTACGACCACGGCGGTGCTGCGCTTCGCCCAGGCCGTCGACGATTTCGCATTATACGGCGACAGCCTGTACCTTGAGCAGGCGGGTCAAATCTTTGAGCGGGCGCTGGATTTCGGATTCACCGGCAGCCTGGCGGTGGCCGCTCTTTCTGTGCCGGCTACGGTGAGCGAGGGCGGTGCACTCGATTATTCGATCAGCGTGACCCCGGGTGCGCAGGCGACACGTGGCGAGATTCTCGCCAATGGAACTCCGGTCCAATCATTCGATGCCGGTCGCAGCGATCGCCTGCACGTTGCGCCGCTATCAAATGGCTCGACCATCATTTTGCGCACCCGTTCGCTCGGACTGAACGGCAGCGTCGTCCTGAGCGTCGAACAATCGGTCGCAATCACGAAGGACATGGTTTCGCCGACGGTAGCGATTCTGACTCCGGTGGCGGGAGCATCGGTCGAACAAAATGCGAATCTAACGATCGATCTCGACGTGACAGACAATGTCGCCATTCGCAGTGTCAAAATCACCGTCGATGGCGTGGCGTACGACGCGGTTTTGGTGGCCGGTTCGAGCCGGATCTGGCGGACGACAGCGCCCATCGCCTTCGATCCTGCCGGCGCCAATATCTCGATTGGGGTGGCCGTTACCGATGTGAACGGAAACCTCACCACGGTATCCCGCACCGTATCGCGCATAACCGATGCCGCCGCACCGACGATCGACACGCTTGTGCCTGCGGCCGGGGCCACTTATTACGAGGGACAGACGGTGCTGTTTAGCGCCCGCGCCATCGACGATGTTGGCCTCGATACTGCTTCGATCACCGTTTCGGGCTTCGCTCCGATCATCTCCTCGACGCCGGTCACCGGTGGCGTGGTCGTATCCGGTTCGGTGACGTTGCCTGAAGTGTCTGCCGACACCAATCTTGATGTGGTTTACCGGGCAACCGATCTGAAGGGCAATGTCACGACGATTACGCGCACGATTACAGTGCGCAACGACACACCACCATCCGGCATCGCGATCAGTGCCTCCGTTCTTGGCAGTAATCTCGTCTCGAACAAGCCCATGACATTTACCGTAAGCGCGAGTGACGACCGCGGGATTGTGCGGGTTGAGTTGTATGATGGAACCGGCCTGAAGATTGGTACGGACACGACGGTTCCATATCAGTTCAGTTTTACCCCACCAGTGGTGACGACAGATACTCCACTTCAGGTTTATGCAGTCGTGGTGGACACGAAGGGTCAACAAACCCAGTCAGCGACGGTATCCTATACGATTTCCCTTTGTCCGGTCGGAAGTAGCACCAGCTTGGTGGTATCCGCTGGCGCAGATATGATCGTTCCGTTCCAAACTGGTGGAGTAACGCTCACACTGGCTGGAATCGTTGCGCAGGGTTGTGACGTCAGTACTATCGGGTCCACTTGGACAGTGCTATCGGCTCGTAACAACCAGGGTGTCGATAACGTTGCTGATATTGTGGTAGCCGATCCGTCGTCACCTGCTACAATCGTCTCAGTAGCCACTCCGGGAATCTACCTGCTGCAATTAACTGCGTCCAACGGCTATTCTTTCGGTTCGGATGTCGTGGAGTTGCGCATAGGTGTGACCGGAAGTGTGAAAGCGGATGCGGCCTTGGCCGCATGGTGGCCGGCTAATGGGGAAGTGCACGAAGTGTTACGCGGCAACCATGACGTGGACCTGCTCAATGGTGCAGGCTTTGGCTCTGGAAAGGTGCAACAAGGCTTCGTCTTCGACGGAGATAACGATCACGCGCGGGTGGCTGCGCACGCCGATTTGGACATCGGAGCTTCCACTGCGGGCATGACGATCG
>JANYCF010000102.1 GCA_025360455.1 Opitutaceae bacterium
CCTTGGGCCTTGGCTGCGGCGATGACTGCCGGCTTCTCAAGAATAATTACTTTACCGGCTTCCAGAGCGGCGGCACTGATGCCGGCGGTGCGCATGGTTTCGAGAGTGCGCAGACCGAAAACAGGGACGTCGAAGCGGTAATCTTGGCCACTTTTCACGGTTTTGACGAAGAGCGTTTCGTCGGTTTTAAAGGTGCCGGCGCGGAGGAGCATGGGATCGGTCCCTTCGAAGGCTTCGACGGCGAGGACGGTGCCTTTGCGGACGACGCAGCCCTGGCCGACATCGAGACGGGCCATCTCTCGGGCAATATGGATGCCGTGATCGAGATATTCCTGTTCGATGGGAAATTTCTTTCCGGTCATGGGGCCAGCGTCGGCCATCTGATCGTCGATGAAGGCGCGGGCATCGAGGAGGGTGACGCCGAGCTTTTCAATTTCGGCGGCAATCGCCCCGAAGATAGTTTCGGCGTTACGACGTTTTAGGGAAAAGAGAATGGCGGCGGCTTTGAGATCGGGCGTGAGGCCGTGGAAGAGTTTCTTGGGTTTCACTTGTCCGGCCATCAGAGCGTAGCCGGCATCAAAATCTTTGAGTGCGGTGAGCATCTTTCCGATCTGGCCAACGTTGAGGGAAATGCGTTCGTTGGCAGGGAAAGACGCAAGGAGCTCGGGTGTGGTCTCGTCGTCCATGGCGATCAGGCGAAGGGGCACGCCGGCCCGACGAATGGCGGTGGCAGTGATGGCCGGATATTGACCGCGACCGGCAATCAGCGCGACCGGGCGGCGGGGATCGTAATGGGGCGGCAGATAGGCGGAGAGCATAGGGGAGGGAAAGGTCTGAAAGACTGAAAGACTGAAAGACTGAAGGGCGGAAGACTAAAGCCTAAACGCAAAGGCGATCCACGTTGTCGCTTTGTTCCGTTCGACAAGCTCAGGGCCTTGAGCGAGGCCGAAAGGCAACGGCTCAGTTTTTGGACTATCCTCAATTCTTGGCTGGGTAGGTGATGCGCTTGTCGCGTCACGTTGCGAGTCAAGCTCGCAACCTACGTGCGGTGAATGTCGCTTATGCCAAAAACTGAGATGCGCCCGGCCGAAAGACAATGCGGCTACGCCAACCCCACGTTGTCGCTGCGTTCCAACGGCGGCGACATCAAAACCACGTTGTCGCTTCACTCCAACGCGGCTACACCAACACAAAACGTACATCGCCTTCAAGCAGGCTCCTACAATAGCAGAAAACCCCGGCACTACGACTGCGAGCCGTAGTATTTCTTGTAGCTGCGGTAGTAGCGGTAATTGCTGTAGTATTCGATGCGGCGAGGGGAAAGACCGTTGAGCACAACGCCGAGCAATTCATTTTTGCTCTCCTTGAGATTTTTGATGTAGAGACGAATGTGCTTCCGATACGCGCGATTGAATCGGCACACATAGATAATCTCGTCGGTACGTTCGGAGATCAGAAGTGCATCGGTAACAGCGCCCATGGGCGGGGAGTCGATGACGATCAAATCAAAGTGATGCTTCAAGGATTCGATGAACTGGCCGAAGACAGGATTTTCAAGGAGCTCCGTCGGGCTCTTGGAACGACCGCCAGAACGCAAGAGATACAGATTTTCTTCTGATTTCACGATGCCCAGAGCCGGATCGGTGAAGGGATCGGAGGGGATTTTTGCGCCGGCCTCAAACCAAGCGATGAGGCCTTGTTCATTGGTGAGTTTGAAATGGCGGTGAAGCATGGGCCGGCGCATATCACAATCGATGAGCAGGACGCGTTTGCCGTGACGGGAAAATGAGGCGGCGAGATTACTGCTGATCATCGTCTTGCCTTCGCCGGGAATCGTGCTGGTGACGAGAATCGCTTTGGGGAAATCGAGCTTCGACTGGATTTTCACCGAGCTATAAACACTGAGGAAAGATTCCGACCCGAGGGAATTCTTGTCGTTGTTGACCATCGTGTGGCGATCCGCGTCGGGGACATCGCCGAGTTCGGGAATGATGCCGAGCAGGTTGACGCCGATGAAGCTTTCGATGTCCCAGGCGCTTTTCACGCGGTCGTCGAGGAAACTGAGGCCGATGGCGATGCCGCAAAAAACGGCGATGAAAAGAAACGCGCAGGTCTTGCCGATGTTCTGGAAATTGGGCGTGTACGGGGCACCGGGCGGGGTGGCTCGATCAAGGGGTTTGACGGGAACGTTTTCCAGATTCTTCGAGGTGGTGGTCTGGTTGAGCCGGTCGAGAATTTGAATGTAGTTGGTCTTGGCGACGGTGGCCTGGTTCTCGAGACTTTTGAAGACGACGGAGAGATCGCCGAGACTGAGCTGGGCTTTTTCGGCTTCGCGATACTCGTGCTCGTAGGATTTTTCGGCCTGCGCGAGATTGATGAACTGGGTGCGAAGATCGGCGATGGATTGCTCGACGTTGCGGTTGATCTGCTGGGTCACGACGTCGATCGCGTTGGCGACGTCGATCATTTTGGGATGACGTTCGAGGTAGCGTTCACTCAGAATGGACTGCTGTTTGTTCAGATCGGCCAATTGCGCTTTGAGATTGGCGATGGTGCCGTAACTGGAAATGTAGCCGACTTCGAGGAGGTTGCCGCCGTCTTTCTTCATCTTCTCGATTTGATTGATCAGATCATCGTATTTGATGCGTTCCAAGCGCGCGGCGGTGAGGGCGGTGTTGATGGTGCGGAGCCGATCGGCGACGATATCGACACTGGCAGAAAGGGAGACCAAGTTATTCTTGCGCTTGTAATCCTGCAGCTTGGTTTCAGCGATATCTGATTCTTTGCGCAGTTCCTCGGCGCGGGTGTGCAGGTAATCGACGGCGAATTCGTTTTTCCCTCCGACATTCTCGATCAGGTAACGCATGAACTGCTCGACGAAGCGATTGGCAATCAGGGCGGCTCCCTCCGCATCGCGATTTTGCGCGGTGATGGTGATCAAATAACTGTTTCGGATGGAGCGGACGTCAGGTGAACTGATCAGACTCGCGGCGGGTGGCGGGGTTGAGCCAGGAGCGGCATTCTTGAGATAGGGCCGCTGCAGAATGAGGGCGTCTTCTGCGGTGAGTGATTGCGCGACCATATTGCGGATGCGACCGCTGCCTAAGGTTTGAATATAGGTGCCGAGATCAAATTCAGAGCGGACGGAAGTATCGACCACTTGCTCGCTGGTGACGATGCGCTCGGGGCGCTCAAATTGCATGGTGGCCGTGGCGCTGTACATCGGCGTTTCTTTGGCCTGAAGATAACCATAGATCAGCGTGACCAGCAGGGCGACGGGCAGGGCGATCCACACACGTTCGCGGAGAATGATGTAGTAGTCGCGCAGGGTGCGGCGTTCGACGATTTGCTCGTCGTTGCCATGCAAGGAAGCCGGCTGTTTGGCTGGGCGGGGTTGGCCAGGGGATGACATTGCGCGAGATTAAATGAGTCGTTCGGGAATGTAGACGATATCGCCGGGTTCGAGCAGAAGTACATTATCTTCGTTTTTCCCCGGCCCTTTTTTGCCCCGGATGAGGCTTTCTACATCGACGGTGAAAGTTTTTTGGCTGCCATCGGGATTGAGGCGGGTGATGGCGACGGCGGTGCCTTTGCCGATATCCGTGATGCCCCCGGCCTTGGTCACGAGCTCGACGACCGTGAAAGTTGACTCGATGGGCAGCGTGTAACGACCGGGATTGCGAATCTGGCCCTGAATGGAAACTTCGCGCGGGGCGTATTCCTCGACGTTGACGGTGACCTGGGGATTGCGAAGGAAATGGCCGTCGCGATAGGCCCGTTGAATATTTTCCTGGGCTTCGGTGATCGTGAGCCCGCCGACTGTGATCTCACCGAGGAGGGGCAGGTTGATGTGGCCGTGGGCATCGATGCGGGTCTGGGTGGTGAGATCGTCCTCCTGATAAACGGCGATGCGCAGACGGTCGGCCAGTTGGAGCCGGTGAATATAGTTTTTCTTGCCATCGTTTTCGTTGCCCGCCGCTTGGAGCACATGCGGAGCGAGCAAGCTGAGAAACAGAAGGATGAAACGGATTTTCATGGAACGGGATTAGAAGCGGCTCGTGAGGGTGAGATTCACAGCGTTGCTGGTGAAATCGGATTGGGCGAGCGTAGACCAGTTTTGCAGATGGACATAGTTGAGACTCGCTTTGAATTTTTCGCTCCAGGTGTAAGTAATGCCGGCGTCCCAGGTAATGAAATCGTCGTGGCGTGGGCCTCGTGGATCATTCAGGAAATTGTTGTGACCATAGCCGATGCCGCCATCAATCTGATAACGGCGGGTAAGGATATAGTTGGCGTGGAGATTGGCCACAAAACTGTCGACAGAAAGGGCGTTGGCGGTGGTGCTGAAGTCCCGGGAAAGCTGGCCGGCCATGACGAATTTGCGCGTGGCGTTCCAGTTGAGTTGGGCCGAGGCGGAGAAGTTCTTGTAGGTGGCCGCGGCCGTGGTGTCGTTGCGCAATTGATAACCGAAACGAACGAGACCATTGAGTTTGGGCAGAATGCCGCCGGTCGCTCCCACGCTGAAATTATGATCGGTGGTGCGGCCTTTAGTGGTATCCGAATAACGCATCCGGTAGCCGCCGAGTAGATCGAGCTTGCTGGTGTAAACCCGGAAAAAATCCACGGCTTGAGTATATTCCGTGAGATCATAAAGCTTAAGGGCTTTGGCGTCGGCGTAGGTGCGGTGCAAATAGCCGGTGTCGGAAGTGACGTAGAGTTTTTCGTTGATCGGGTATCTGAGTTTCAGATCGACGGGGTAGCTCCAGGAACTGGTGCGCAGATTAATCGCGCTATCCGCGCGGGAGGCGCGGGTGGCCTCCACCGAAAACGTGCCGGTCAATCGTCCCGTGGTTCGACCCAAGGCGAGTCGGAACGAGGGATTCACAGCGTTGCGATCAGAATTGGTGTTATAGCGTTCGTAGCCGATCTGGGCCCGGGCATCGATGGAGATCGTGCCCGCACCGCGTTTATAATCAGTTCCCACAATGAACGTCGTAATGAAATCACCATCGCCGCCATTTTGGGCGAAAATGTTCGAGTTGTACCCGAGATTCAGCTCTCCGAACACGAAGATCTGGTTGCGGGTCCCATCGATATTCAACAACGCGAAAACGCTCTGCGGGAAAACCAGCAGAGCGAGGAGGGCAAAACTTAGCTTAATAAATCTGGGGGCGTGACCCACGGGTTTGGGGTAGATTATATCGCGGCCGGACTGACCGTGATGTTGGTTGGCGGGGCTTGCGGAATTACAGGAACCGGCACGATCGTGTCAGGGTTGCCATTGTCACCGGCGGCAGGACCAGCGGCGCCAAATTCGGCATTTTTCTCGATGGTCTCAAAAGAAACGGTGCGACGGGCATTGCAAGCCACGGTTACTTTTTCGTCGAGCTCGGCCAGAAAATTTTTATCGATCTGGTCGATCGTAACGGTGGCAGGAGCACCGGCAACACCGGGACGGAGAATTGCGCGTTCGCCGCTTTTGAGGACGTGCCCGCCGGTATCCTGCTTGCCCGTGCGGACCGTGACATCGCCATCGATCAGATAGACGATCGTTTCTTCGGGCGAAGTGTGGATGGCTATCTTACGGCCGCGAATGGTCACGGAGCCGTGTTCCGTGGAATAATTCATCGTGGAGCCCGACACGAGTTGGCTGGTGCAAACCCCCACGAGCCCGCGCCAGAGGAAAATATCGCTTTGGGAAGCAGAAGGCTCGGCTTCGGTGGTGTTGCTGTTTGGCGTGAATCGTTCTTGGACGAAGCGGTTGACTTCCAGACGGGTGTTCGCGTCGACGTACATGGCGGTGCCGTTGGAATAGACGTAGGCTTGATGGGAATTGGCTTCGGTTTCGATTACCGTGCCCGGTGCGTCAAAGGCCGTGGCTTGTTTCGGTTTGAAAATCTTCCCGTCCGCATAAATATGACCGCTGCCTTTAGTTTCTGACAGATAGAGTTTACTGGTGGGGCCTTTGGTGGCACCGAGCTGACCCTCGGCAAATACCTGCGAGCCGCACCCCAACAGAATTGTGACGAAAATGACGGTAAATTTGGGTGATGTTTTCATGTCAGTTTTGTTGATGAATTCACCAAATGCTTCAAATGCTTATTGGGTATAAATAGGTAAATCTACCTACGAAATCGGCCGTGGGGTAGTGGGTTGGGTTAACGTCATGCTAGACCAGCAAGTTAATAAGCTTCCCTTTGACGAAAATCGAGCGTTTTAACGGCTTACCCTGTAAATGGGGGGCAACCTTGGGGTTTTCGTAGGCTAATTTGACAAGTTCTTCCTCTGTGATGCCTACGGGCACTTGAACATCGCCGCGGTGCTTGCCGTTGACCTGAAAAACGATCGTGAGGGTGGTAGCGACGAGTTTGGCTGCGTCGAAACTGGGCCAACCGGCTGCCATGATCGAACCGCTTTGGCCGAGACGGGCCCAGAGTTCTTCGGTGATGTGCGGCGCGAGCGGCGCGAGTAATTTCAAAACATCCAACATGACCGAGCGTGGAAGCACCGGCTCTTTTTGCAGAGCGTTGAGCAAGATCATCAATTGCGAGATCGCGGTATTGAACCGGAGATCCTCGGTGTTTTCGGTGACTTTCTTGATGGTCTCGTGAAATAATTTTTCAGTGTCGGCCGACAGTGCGCCGGTTTCGGAGATGCGCGGATTGATCGCACCTTCTTCGTTCAGGCATTCGCGCCAGACTTTGCGCAGGAAGCGATGCACGCCTTCGATGCCTTGGGGATTCCACGGTTTCATCGCTTCGAGCGGTCCAAGAAACATCAGATACAGACGCAGTGAATCCGCGCCGTATTTGCTGATGATGTCGTCGGGGTTGACGACGTTGCCGCGGCTCTTCGACATCTTCACGCCATCTTCACCGAGAATAATTCCTTGGTGAAATAATTTTTTGAACGGCTCGCTTTGCGGCACGACGCCGAGATCGAACAGCACCTTGTGCCAGAAGCGCGCGTAGAGCAAATGCAACACCGCATGCTCCGCGCCACCGACGTAGAGATCGGGCACGTCCCAATATTTCAACGCCTCGGGACTGGCGAGGGCGCCGGCGTTTTGGGGGTCGAGGTAACGCAAATAATACCAGCACGAGCCCGCCCATTGCGGCATGGTGTTGGTTTCGCGGCGGGCCCGCACCCAGACGTCGCCGGCCGGGCGCGGCTGGCTGGCAGGTACAGCGGCACCTGTTTGGATATTCACCCAAATCTCCAACCACTCCGTGACGTTGGCCAGCGGACTTTCGCCGAGACCACTTGGCAAATACGATTGCACTTCGGGCAAGATCAGCGGCAGCACCGCATCGGGTAACGGCAGCGCGTATTGTGTGACGCCGTTCTCGATAAACTTCACCGGTTGCGCCGGCAAATCGCTGCGCACAGCGACCGCGCGCGCATAATCCGCTTCACTCACCCACACGATGGGGAACGGCTCGCCCCAATAACGCTGGCGCGAAAACAACCAGTCGCGGAGCTTGTAGTTGATCGTGCCTTTGCCGACACCACGGGTGGCGAGTTCGGCGATGATTTTTTTCTTGGCCTCGGGCCAAGTCAGTCCGTCGTAGCCGGGTGAATTGACGACTTTTCCGTCGCCGGTGTAAGGCAATTCTTCCGCTCCATCGTTCGCAGCGACGACGCGAATGATCGGCAGGTTGAACTGCACCGCGAATTCGTGGTCGCGCACGTCATGCGCGGGCACGGCCATGATGGCGCCGGTGCCGTAGCCCATGATCACGTAGTCGGCGATCCAGATGGGCACGCGCGCGCCGTTGACCGGATTGATCGCGTAGCTGCCGCTGAACACGCCGCTCTTGTCCTTGGCGAGGTCGGTGCGCTCGAGGTCGCTTTTGCTCGCGGCCTTGAAGCGATAAGCTTTCACCGCGTCGCGTTGCTCGGGCACCGTGAGCGAGTCAACCAGCGGGTGCTCCGGCGCGATGACCATATAAGTGCAGCCGAAAAGCGTGTCGGGGCGGGTCGTGAACACTTTGAGATCACCCAGTGCGGCATTTTCCAATTTAAACAACACTTCCGCGCCTTCGCTGCGGCCGATCCAAGCTTCCTGCATGCGCTTGGTCGAGTCAGGCCAATCGACGTCCTTCAAACCGTCGATCAATGGTTCGGCGTATGCCGTGATGCGAAGCACCCATTGGCGCAGATTACGGCGTTCGACGGGGAAACCGCCGACTTCGGACTTGCCGTCGACCACTTCTTCATTGGCGAGTACCGTTTTTAGTTCCGGGCACCACCAGACAGGGCGTTCGTCGACGTAGGCGAGTCCTTTTTTGAAGAGCTGGAGGAAAATCCATTGTGTCCACCGGTAATATTTCGGATCGGTCGTATCGACTTCGCGATCCCAGTCGTAGGAAAAGCCCAGCGCTTTGATTTGTCGGCGGAAATTGACGATGTTGTTCTGCGTGTTGGTCGCCGGATGCGTGCCGGTTTTCACGGCGTGTTGCTCCGCAGGTAGGCCGAAGGCATCCCAGCCGATCGGATGCAGGACATTAAAGCCGCGGGCGCGTTTGAAGCGGGCGAGAATGTCGGTGGCGGTGTAGCCCTCCGGGTGGCCGATGTGTAGGCCAGCTCCGGACGGGTAGGGGAACATGTCCAAAATATAATATTTTGGCTTAGTCGCGCCATTATCGGCGCGAAACGCCTTGGTTTTTTCCCAGATTGTCTGCCAATGTGGCTCGATCGTTAGGAACTCGTAGTCTTTGCAATTTGTAGCTGCCATTTCGTTAAACCCGCCACTGTGCGACATTCAACCACACCGTCAATCTTCCTCCGCCTAATCGGTTTTATCCTGATTTTGTCAGGTTTCACCGACCTACAGGCCGGCACCAGCCGTGGCTTTAACCGCCTCTTGGAAGCTGTCGTGCGCATCGATGTGCGTGAAACTACCCTGGAAGACGGAGTTCAACGGATCATTAGCGGCATCGGCTCGGGCGTGATCATTTCCGAAGACGGACTCATTCTGACCAACGCTCATGTCGCCAGCCCGCTCGCGGTGGAAATATCCGTCACGCTCTCCAGTCTGGAGCGCGTCAACGCCAAGCTTGTCGGCTGGGATCATTGGACGGATCTGGCCGTCATCCGCCTTGATCTGGCTGATCTCCGCCGCCGCAAACTCAAATTCGCCTATGCGGAATTCGGCGATTCGACGGATCTCGAACCCGGTGAAACCGTCTATGCGGTCGGCACGCCGTACGGTCTGACCCGCACAGTTACCCGGGGAATTATATCCAATAACAACCGGCCTTTCGAGGACCCGCGCGGCATTCGTGGCTATGAAGTCGGCATGTTCAACAACTGGCTTCAAACTGATGCAGCGATCAATCCGGGTAACAGTGGCGGTCCGCTCGTGACTGAAAATGGCCAAGTGGTCGGCATCAATTCTCGCGCCTATATCGGCGCCGATAATCTCGGGTTTGCCATTCCCTCCAGTATCGCCCGGCGGGTCTCCACCGCTTTGGTGAAACAGGGCTCCATCACCCGCAGCTATCTTGGTCTCGTGCCGGGCGTGCTGCAAGATCTCGAACGCTTCTACTCGCTCGCGAGCAATAATGGCATGCTCGTGAACAGCGTGGACCCGGGTTCACCTGCCGCGCGCGCCGGACTGCGCGCCGGTGATATCGTGCTTACTCTCAATGGACAGAAAATTGATGGCCGTTTTCCCGAGCAATTA
This sequence comes from Opitutaceae bacterium, assembly GCA_025360455.1. Taxonomy (GTDB): domain Bacteria; phylum Verrucomicrobiota; class Verrucomicrobiia; order Opitutales; family Opitutaceae; genus Didemnitutus. Next base: position 9,689 of record JANYCF010000102.1, read on the forward strand.
CCTCCGATTCAAAACCTCATTGCTGATCTACCGGTTGGCTCTACGGTGCGATTCAATGTGAAACGCGGGCCCCAACAACTCGAGCTATCAGCCGTCAGCGAGAAGCTTGAAAGCCGCGTGGGCGAAGAAATGGCTTTCGAGAAATGGGGTCTGAGTGTCCGCCGGGTTTCCCGGGCCTTCGCGCGGGAGAATCAATTGACCGATGATTCGGGTGTGCTTGTGATCGGCGTGCAGGCCGGGTATCCTGCGGCACTCTCGGGTATCGCCGTCGGCGACATCATTAGTAAAGTGGCCGGCGGTCCCATCGGTACGTTGTCTCACTTTAAAGAACACTATCAGCGATACGTGGACACCCCGGCGCCGGTCTTGATCGAAGCCCAGCGCAACCGCCGCATCGCACTCTACGTTTTTAAACCATGAACGAAGTCTTCTTTCTTTTTTGTAGGAGCCTGCTTGCAGGCGATTCTTTGTGGCACGGGTCTCCGACCGGTGAGGCTCTGAACACGGATCGGAGACCCGTGCCACGAACGCACAGTCGCGCGCAAGCTCGCTCCCCCAGCAGACAACGGCCGGCTCAGGCTTTCAGTCTGTTTGGGGTTGCACCGATGATTTATCTTCTGCTCGCCGCGGCCCTCTTTACCTCCAGCCGAGCAGCGGATTTGCCGGCTTTGCTCCAAGAGCGCCTCGCCTCGGTGGTCGCGGTGGAATTTGTCATCCAAACGGAAATTGACCGGCATCCTGTCGCCGTGGCGGGCACAGTGATCGACGAGCAAGGGACGATCATTTTGCCCAATACCGTGATTCCTTCCACCATCGCGCCCTCGCAGGTAAGTCATTTTAAAATCTATCGGCCGGGTGGCAGTGAAGAATTTTCCGCCACCTACTTGGGCCAGGATGCACTGACGGGTTGGCATTTTATTCGCGCGGAGAAACGCTTGCATGCCGTTCTCGTCCCCATCACGCGGTTTGCCGGAGAAGCGGTCATAACACGCATGGGCGATGAACTTTGGGGCATCGGCCTGCGCGGGAAGGATGAAGATTTCGTCCCGTATGTGCTGAGTTCGCGCGTCGCCTTGCTGGCCCAGTTGCCGAACGAGACTGCGGTAATGGCTCAGGATGTCGCGGGACCAGGGTTGCCCGTTTTCACCCCGACCGGGCAATTTGCCGGCCTGGCCCAGAATGCTTTCGGTCAAAATTTTCTCCTGTTTGCACGTGGCCAAAACAACACGCCCATCGTGCTGGTGAATGCGGAAGAAAGCAGCGTGGTGTTGCTGGCCTCGGTGGTCGTCCCGCGTCTCACTCGTGTACCGCAAGCCGTTAATGGCCGGCCCATGGCGTGGATCGGCGTGTATGGTTTGCAGCCGATCGACCCCGAGGTCGCGAAATTATTCAAACTGGAAAAACAATCAGGCGTGGTGATCAGTGACATCATGGCCGGCAGCCCCGCCGCGCTGGCCGGTTTGCAAGATCGTGATATCGTTTTGGCCATGGACGGCCAACCTCTGCCGCGTTTGAAACCTGACCAAGTGGTGATCAGTTATGCCGGCGAACAAATCGCCCGCCGTCATCCCGGTGACGTGATGACTCTCTCCATTTTGCGCGGCACGGAACACCACGAAATAAAAATCACCCTCGGCGATGAACCCAAGATGATCCGTGAAGCCTCGCGCCGCTATTTTGAGAAACTTGGTCTGACCATTCGTGAATTTTTGAAATACGACGGTTTACTGAATCGTTCGGCACCGGGTGATGAGAGTGGCGTGGTGGTGCATTTTCTTAAGCCCAATGGTCCGGCCGGCACGGCTGGATTGCAGTTGAATGATTGGATTCGGGAAATCGATGGCGTGCCGGTGAAAGATTACGCCGAAGCGATCGAAAAACTGAACGCGATCGAAGCGGATAAAACGCGAGGGGAATTCGTTTTGCTGGCCAGCCGGGGGGGCGAGACGCAAGTTCTTCGGATCAAACTTAAATAAATATGTTCACCGGTATTATAGAAGAAGTCGGCCAAGTCGTCGCTTTCGCCCCGGCGTCAGCCGCTTGGACATTGCAGATCGCCGCGACCGTGGTTCCCGGCGATGTGAAGCTCGGCGATAGCGTTGCCGTGAATGGTTGTTGCCTGACGGTCACGCGCTTCGCGGCGGGCCATTTGTGGTTTGATGTGCTCGAAGAGACACGACGGTTGACAGTTTTTAACGAACTGAAATCCGGCTCAGTCGTGAATCTCGAGCGCAGCTTGAAAGCCGAGAGCCGCATGGGCGGACATTTTGTTTCCGGGCACGTCGATGGGTTGGGCCGGGTGGAGATTTTTGAAGCGCGGGGTAACGATCATTATTTGCGCATCGCCGCACCGGTCGGCTTGGGGCGTTACCTGGTGCATAAAGGCTCCATCGCGGTGGATGGCATTTCACTCACCGTGGCGGAAGTTGCGGGGGATAGTTTTGCCGTCTGGCTGATTCCCCATACGCTGGCCGCGACCAACCTGCGTGAAAAGAAAATCGGCAGCGGCGTCAACCTGGAGTTTGATTTGCTCGCCAAGTATGTTGAAAAACTGGTCCTCCCTCGTTCAAGTTAATATTACTATGTTAAGTTTCGATCTATACTCGGACTTGTTATCTATTGTGGGCGGGATGCCCTCACCCCGCGAGGCATTCGCTGCGAGAGCTGAAACCAGCGGAGTGAGGGCACCCCACCCACAGAAAACTTAACAGAATAATATTAACCCACGGTGAACGTCCGGGAACAACTGCTGGCCTTGAATGATGAACTTCGGCGACTGAAGTCCGAAGGCCGGAGGACCGTCACGATTTCCGAAGATAATCTCGACCAGTTGCGGCAAGCGGTGGCGGACGTCACCACGATAGAAACGGCCGCACCGATCTCTGCCGAGATGATCAGTCAGCCCCTCGTGAGCGCGGCAGCACCGACGGCGATGTCGCCAGTGGAGCCGACCTCCTCACGCGTACGGCAACCGGCTCCAAGCGTGGTGCCCGTGCCCGTCGCGCGGACTGTTGTCCCCGTTTATACCACAGCTCCGCTACCGGCACCCCCGGTGGTCACTTTGCCGGCGGGCGACAAGACCACCCGCTGGGCCGCTTTGCGCGAGTTAGTATTGAATCACCCGGTGTGTCAGGCCCACGTGCGGCCGGGCAAGCAAGTCGTGTTGGGCGTGGGCGATCTTGATGCGCGTATCTTTTTCTGTGGGGAAGCGCCGGGCCCGGAAGATGAGGTGCAAGGAGAACCCTTTATCGGCCCTCCAGGCCAGTTGCTCACGCGTATGATTCAAGGCATGGGCCTGAAGCGGGAGCAGGTTTATATTACCAATCTCATGAATTGGCGGCCCGAGATGGCACTCGATGCTCGGGGCGAACAGATCGGCAATCGAGCGCCGTCGCCCGAAGAAATAAAATTTTGTCTGCCCTTTTTGCGGGCCCAGTTGGAAATCGTGCAGCCCAAGCTGATCGTCGCTTTGGGCAAGACTGCGGCTGAAGGGCTGCTCGGGCAGGGGCCCATTAAAACCTTGGGGGAGATTCGCGGTCAGTGGCACGCGTTTGGAGAATTGCCATTGATGGTCACGTATCACCCTTCCTATATTCTGCGGAATCAAAGTAATAGCTCTAAACGTATGATCTGGGAAGATTTGCTAAAGGTCATGGAACGTGTTGAGCTGCCGATCTCTGACAAACAGCAAAACTATTTTCTCTGATGAATAAAACCTCATGGCTGGTCTTAATTCTATTGGGCACCGGACTTGCGTTGCAAGCGGCGGACCGGACTTTCGATTTTGATGTGCTCCAGTTTCGCGCCAAGGCACTCGCGGCCCAACCTTATGCCGAGCCCAAGCAGCACATGCCGGATTGGTTGCTGAATCTGGATTACAACCAGTATCAGGATATTCGTTTCGATCAGGCCCGCACTTTTTGGAAGTCGGAAAAACTTCCGTATCAGCTGCAATTCTTCCATTTGGGCCGGGGTTTTAAACGACCGGTCCAAATCCACGAACTCGTGCGCAACGAGGAAAAGCTGATCGAATTTTCTCCCCGGTTGTTCGATTATGGCAAAAACAAGATCAGTGGACGCATCCCGTCGAACATGGGCTTTGCGGGCTTTCGCGTTCTCACGCAGTTGAACGGTCCGGAGCGTTACGACGAGTTGGCCGCATTTTTAGGGGCGAGTTATTTTCGGGTTTTAGGCTCAGGCATGCGTTATGGTCTGTCGGCCCGTGGTCTGGCGATCAACACGGGCGAACCCGGTGATGAGGAATTTCCGGTGTTCGATGAATTTTGGCTCGAGCGTCCGGTGCCGGGAGCGAAAAGCATCACGATTTTTGCCCTGCTGAATAGTCCGAGCTTGGCCGGGGCGTATCGCTTCATCATCACCCCCGGCACAGAAACACTGATGCAGGTGAAGGCGACACTCTATTGCCGAAAGAATCCAAAGGTGTTGGGTATTGCCCCACTCACGAGCATGTATGCGCATGGGGAAAACACCGGGTGGTCGCGCGATGATTTTCGGCCTGAAGTGCATGATTCCGATGGGTTGCTCCTCCAGACCGGTGCGGGCGAATGGCTGTGGCGCCCCTTGCTCAATCCTGCGCAGGTTCGCGTGGTTTCCTTTGGCGATTTTAATCCTCGTGGCTTTGGGCTGTTGCAGCGCGATCGCGAATTTGCGCACTACGATGATCTCGAGGCGCACTATCACCAGCGCCCGAGCACCTGGGTCGAACCCATCGGCGATTGGGGCCGTGGCGCCGTGCGTTTGCTGGAGATTCCCACCCCGGATGAGACGAATGACAATATTGGAACGTGCTGGGTGCCGGCCCAACTGCCACCGGAAGGAGAGCCCATTAATTTTGAATATCGCCTCCATTGGATGATTGATATGGGCGGACGGCCGCCTGCTGGCTATGTTGATTCAACCCGGCAAGGATCGGTTCAGGACCAACCGAAACAACGGCGTTTCGTCGTCGAGTTTGCCGGACCGCAGTTGAGCAAAGCGCCCCAAGGTTCACCGATCGAAGGTATCGTGACCGTGGGAACCAGCGCCAAGTTGGTGGTGAACGCGGTGATTCAGAAAAATACCAACAGCGGCACCTGGCGCGTCGCTTTTGTCGTGGAGCCCGATGGCTCCGGCCGTCCGGTCGAAATGCGCTGCTTTTTGCGTAACAAACAAAACGTGCTTACCGAAACATGGAGTTACCTCTGGAATCCCTGACCGCGTTTCGGCCCCGCACGGGTACGCCCGAGCAGTGGAATGCCGCCTTTGTACGCGTGGAGGATTACCTCCGCGCGCATCGCGTGCACAATCGCCTGCAACAAAGCCAAATCTTGCAACGCGTCCTCGCACAGGCTGCTCGCCAGCATGAGAAGGAACCGCATCTTGATCCGACTACGCTCGCGGCCGAAGAGATCGACCGGATGATGGATGCGTGGTTTGGGGAATTGCTCGGGGATAAAAATCTTCCGCACGAGCGCATCGCCGTGGAGGGCCGGGTTGCCTTGCAAATGTGCAATGGGGTGGAGCGTTGGCCCTACGCATTTCTCGACTTGGAGAACGTTCCGCCTGAATTCGCGCACGAAATGAAACAGCGTTCGGTCCAGGCCGGGCCGGATATGACCGTTACCAGCATGGTGCCGCGCGAAATCGAATTGGGGACGCTCACCGAAGTGGCCGGGCAGACTTTCGAGCAGATTGAAAAATGGCCCATCCTTCGGGTCAGCCTGTTGTGGATGCTGTTTATTTCCATGCTCACGATGTTATTTTTCGCGACGCGTTGACCCGTGATGAAACCTCATTTCACCGTCGAACAAGTGGACAAGTCGCGCGTCAGCCGGCGGCGGGCGACCTTTTTCACCCTGGTGTTTTTGCTTACGAGTGTGGCGACCTGGTTCATGGCCGATTTGCTTTGGCGCGGGCCGGTGAATGCCGTGGGCGTCCTGGTCTTGGTTTTGTTCACGATTCTTTTTGCCCATATCGCCGCCGGTTTTTGCACGGCCATGCTGGGGCTTTATGTGATCAATCGCGGCGATAGTGCCAGCATCAGCCGCAGTATTGCGGGGGAATCGTTGGAAGAACTGCCGCTGGGCAGCACGGCCATTGTGATGCCTTGTTTCAATGAAGACCCCAGCCGCATCTTCGAAGGTTTGCGCGTGATCTATCGTTCATTGGAGCAGACGGGACGCTTGGCGGAGTTCGATTTTTTTATTCTGAGCGACACCAATGATCCGAATAAATGGATTCAGGAAGAGGTCGCGTGGTACGAACTGTGTCGGCAGTTGAACGGCTTTGGCCGTATCTTCTATCGCAAGCGCCGGATTTCGATTAACAAGAAAAGCGGCAACGTCGGGGACTTTCTCCGCCGCTGGGGTCAAAGCTATCGCTACATGGCGGTGCTCGATGCCGACAGTATCATGACGGGTGAATCTATTGTGAAGCTGGTTGCCATGATGGAGCGCAATCCCACCGTGGGTATTCTCCAAAGCGCGCCACGCATCGTGAACGGGGTCACGCTGTATTCGCGCCTCCAGCAGTTTTCCAACCGGCTCTACAGCCCGCTTTTTTTGGCCGGACTCAATTACTGGCATCAGGGTGAAAGTAATTTTTGGGGCCACAATGCGGTGATCCGTGTTGCACCTTTCATGGAGCATTGTGCCTTGCCGGAGTTGCCTGGGGTTGAGCCATTTGGCGGGCGCATTCTCAGTCACGATTTCGTGGAAGCGGCGTTGATGCGCAAGGCTGGTTGGAAGGTCTGGCTCGCCTACGATCTCGAAGGCAGTTTTGAAGAGGGACCGCCCACCTTGATTGATAGCGCCAAACGTGATCGGCGTTGGTGTCAGGGCAATATGCAGCATAGCTGGCTGTTGTTTGCGCGCGGCTTTCATCCCATCAATCGCTTTCATTTGTTGCAGGGCGTGATGGGTTATGTGGCGTCTCCGCTGTGGCTGCTGTTCATGTTGATCAGTACGATGCACCGCTTCAACGTCGCGATGCATCCCGTCCGCAGTGAGTACGCAGCGCAAAACTACACCATGATTTTTGATTATGCCGTGCCGCTGCCGGAATCTCTGGCCCTCTTTGGTTTCACGATGCTGCTGCTCTTCCTTCCCAAGATAATCAGCTTGCTGCTCGAATTGAAGCAGCGGCAGGCGGTGGCCTATGGTGGGCGGGTCCGGCTCATTCTGAGTGTGCTCTTGGAGATGATCGCGTCCGCGCTGTTGGCGCCGATCAACATGCTCTTTCACGCCAAGTTCGTAATTTATATTTTGCTGGGGCAGGGGGTTTCCTGGGTGACGCAACAACGCACGGTCAGCGAAGAATCCGACTGGCGTGAGGCCATCATCACGCACTCTGGTCAAATGGCGTTCGGTCTGATCTGGGGCGCCTCGGCGTATATTCTCGTGCCCTCTTTTTTCTGGTGGTTGACCCCGGTGTTACTCGGTTTGGTTTTGGCCGCGCCTCTTTCGATTTTTCTAGGCAAGGCCAGCTATGGGCGCCGCGCTCGCGAACTGGGACTTTTCCTCACGCCGGATGAAACCGAGCCGGCGCTCGTGCTCCCGCTGCTCGAACGCCACTTGGAAGAATGCTATCGCCACATGCAACCGATCCCCGAGCTGCGACAGGATTACGGACTGATGCAGGCGGTATTGGATCCTTACGTGAATGCGGTGCATGTTTCGCTGCTGCGCCAACGTCGGCCTGGAAGTTATTCAGTCCGACGTTATTTTATCGAATTGCGCCGACGCCTCCTTGCCGATGGACCCCAAACGCTGACCCAGCGCGAGAAGATGGCTCTGCTTTTAGATCCGGAATCCATGAATTGGTTGCACGAACAATTATGGAAGAAACCTCCCGATCTCTTGTCCGATTGGTGGCGCCTGGCGATGCGGCAATACAACGTACTCACCGCCACACCGGTCACCGTGCTGTATCGCTGAGGCGAGATGGCTTGCGAGGGTGCGGCTACTGGAGGTCGAACCGGTTGGGACCTTACCTCATTTTGTCTTTTTTGCGGATAGGGTTTCTTGAACGGCGCGCGGGTATTCCAGGAGCGCACAACAGTGACGGCTCCGCTGGCGCGAGCTGTGCCGTTTGGATCATTGACGACGTTGCCCATCAGATGAAGTAGCATCTAGCGGCCTGACCCAGTTCTCAATTTACCCGTACCAACTTTCCTACGACGTCAATTTGATCGGGAACAAGTCGGTCAACCCCAAACCCCATGACCTGACTCTTTTTTCAGTTCCTTTTTTCAGTTCTCGACTCTTTTTTCAGTTCTATGATCCGGCCAGTAGGAGAATACCCAGTCATCAATCAGTAGATTTTGGATGTTACGACCGGCTGAGTCTCCTAAAGTGTAGTCGCCCTGCCTAAACGGATCACTGGCCAGTCGCCGACAGGCGTAGGCCAAACGTCTTTGTTCATTCGCAGTCAAGCGAAAGGCGAACTCACTGGCTGTTTCCGACAGCACGTAAGTATAGCCGAGGGCCATCGTGATCAGTTCTTATCCAGACCTACCCGACGTTCAAACTCCGCTTGGGAAACTTTTTTCCCGGCATCCATCTCACTCATACGGTGAGAGGTCTCGTCGCGCCATGCCTGATTTCGCTCCCGTCCGATTTGCAGGAGATAGGCGGTGAGTTCGCGCCGCTCGTTTTCCGGCAGGGCTACGGCACTACGTTTTAGCTCGGTGAGTGACATACGGAAAACCTAGTGGTGGGGGACGATTTGGCAACTCAGCATTTGGTCGCAATCTGGCTCAATAAAACAGTCTTCGGTCGAGGGAGCGGATTGGATGGCTTCGTGCAGATGCGTGGCGGCGATGCGGTCAGTACTCGTGAGGTCGGCGATCATGCGGGCTACTTTTAAAATGCGATCGTAGGCGCGGGCGGAGCGCGGGAAGGTTATGGCCAAACGGGCACAATTTCTAACGCACGTTGGCGTAAGCGTTGACCAGTATTTCATGCCCGTCTGGGGCCCGGCCATAAATACGAATGGCGGCATTTGCCCTAGCGGCCGTGCTGTGGGGCTTCAAGATAAGTAAATAGCGCTCTTCGGGAATGATCGTCTCGAGGCGGGCGGAAAATGAATCGTTGCTTGGTTTGGCTTCGGCAAAACTGATCCGCAATTTACCCGCGATGCGCAGTTCAATGGATTTTTCTTCTACCGGATCATTTATTTTCCATTCCCGTGAGAGGGGGGTGAGGGTGGCGAGCTCGGGGATTTCGATGCGCACGGTCAGGCGCTGCGGCGGGGTCGCTTCATCCGTCACCACCGTAATATGCCGCTCATAAATTCCGGGTGGCTCCGTGGTGGAGAATTCGGCGGTAATTTGTCCGGCTTCGCCGGGGGCGTAGGTTTTTTTGTCACTCCGGGCGGCGAGGCAGCTGCAACTGGTGGGGAGTTCGAGCAGATGCGTTGACGTTGTGCGGTTGTTTTTGAACTTAAAGACCAGCGTCAGCGTTTTCTGGAAAGGTTCGGCGCGGGTTTCGAGCGTGGTGCTCGACCAGTCCAGTGCGTTCGCTGAGCCGGTCGCGAGAAAAACCAAGAACCAAAGGGCGAAGGAGCGGGTGAGGAGCATCACAGAACCGATGCCGGAATTGTTGGTCAGCTGCCAGTCTTGAGTTCGAGCAGGACGGGGCGCAGGCGATTAAAGGCTTCGATCAAGAGCGGGAGACGGGTTTGGACTTCGGCGTACGCTTCCACTTTTCCCTTGTGCTCGATTTCCATCGCGATAGCGGCGAGTTCCATCGCTCCGAAATTACTCGAGCTGCCTTTGATACTATGCGCGGCTCGGGTTAAATCACCGGGATTTTTGGCTGCGAGATTTTGTTCGATTTCGGCGATGCGCAGGGGCGTGTCACTCAGGTAGATATCGATCAGCTCGTTTAGAAACTCACCGCCGTCATCCGGACTTATCGCCCGGAGGCTCTCGATCGCTTGGTTGTCTAGTATGGTGGGATTGGCCATGGTATTACGGGATGTGATTTAACTGGTCCATTCAAAGGAACTATTGGCTTCGATTTCTTCAATGGTGGTCAGGCCTAGGAGTACCTTCTTTAAACCATCATATCGGAGCGGACGGAAGCCAACTTTAGCGGCGGCGCGGTTAATTTCTTGGGCGCTGTGGCCATCGGAGATGAGTTGGCGGATTTCCTCGGTGATCAGCACGAGCTCGTGGAAGGCGATGCGACCCCGGTAGCCGGTGCCCCGGCAATAGGGACAACCTCGTCCGCGATAAAAGGGGACCTCGGTTAATCCTTCATCGAGAAAGAATTTTTGGAGCAAGGCGCGCGGGGGATGATAGGCTTCCTTGCATTTTTCGCAGATGCGGGCGGCCAAGCGCTGGGCGAGAACACCGATGACAGAGGGGGCCACCATGTAGGGTTCGACTCCGATCTCAAGTAGCCGGGTAATAGCTTGAGCGGCGGTGTTGGTGTGTAAGGTCGCGAGCACGAGGTGACCGGTCAAGGCGGCTTCGGTGGCGATTTTGGCGGTCTCCAAATCACGGATTTCTCCGACGAGGATGACATCGGGATCTTGGCGCAGCAGAGAGCGCAGGAGGGTGGCGAATTTGAGGTCGATGTGTGAGTTGACCTGGCTCTGAGTGATGCCGGGTAATTGAATTTCCACGGGATCCTCAATGGTGGAGATATTGACGTCCGGCTTGTTGATTTCACTCAAAGCGGCGTACAGGGTGGTGGTCTTGCCGGAGCCGGTGGGACCGGTCACAAAGATGATCCCGTTCGGATTTTGGACCAAGCGATGGAAGGGCTGGAGAATGCTTTGCGAAATGAGCATTTGCTCGAGGGAGAGCATTGTTTTTTTCCCGGATGCGGCCAGGACGCGGATGACGGCCTTTTCGCCATAGGCGGCGGGTATGCTGGAGAAACGGAAATTTGCTTTGCTGGTGCCGATCGGCACGGAGAAACGACCGTCTTGGGGAAACCGACTTTCTGCAATATTTAGACTGCACATGATCTTGAGTCGGGAAAGAATGGCGCGGTGCAGCTTGCTGGAAAAATGCAGGACCTCACGCATGTTGCCATCGATGCGAAAACGAATGCGGGAATTGGTTTCCTGGGGCTCGATATGAATATCCGTGGCACGTTCCCGCAGGGAAAAATAGATGATTTCGTCCAGGACTTTGATCAAGGATTCGGCATCGACCATACTATCCAAGTTTTGGCCGACGCCGGTGGACTGGCCGAAGCCTTCTTTGTTTTCCAAAGCGGTCAGGCTTTCGTGCAGGGTTTGCTCCGTGCTGTATTGGATGGCGATGCAGTCCGCGATTTCGCAAGGCAGACTGAAAACCGGGCTGAGAGGGATCTGTGCGATGCGCTCGAGGCGTTGGACCTGTTCCTGATCATGGGGTGATCCCAGGGCGACGGTCAGAACACCATCGATAACGTAGAGCCCCATAGCCTGGGTTTTTTTGGCAATCTCGGGTGGAAATAGGGCTACGGCTTCATCGGTGATCGCAGAGGAAAGGACGTCGACATAGGCGATGCCGATCGAGTTCGACCATTGCCGGCAGGCTTCCTCTTTGGTTAAGAGACGCTGATCGATGATCGCCTGAAGGTGCGCGAGCGTACCGATGCCGTGCTTTTGCCCAAGTTCATCCAACTCCTTGGCGGAGGAAAAATCGGGCAGGTTTTTAACCAGCCGGATAAATTCGTTATTGGCCGGTTTTGAGGGCACGACGGGGACGGGGTTTTTGGAATATTTTTGAAATTTCGGTGCGATCCAATTTTTCCATGGCGAACACCGCGGCATTGCGTTCGAGCTGCACCTCACGCAGCAGATCGGGCAACGAGTAGCGCACTTCGGATATTCCCGATGGAACTAGCGCGGGCGCCGGTTGGGTTGAGGCTGAGGGCTTCATGGGGCGGTGGATTGCTCGGTGGGCGCGGAGTCGGCCGGGCCAAAACAGTCGTTAATAATTTGGGTGAGCTGCGCGATCATCTCCTCGCGCGGCAAATCTTTCCGCAGGTAATCCAACGCGCCGAGACTGGCGCATTGCTCCACGGTTTGGCGGTTCGTCAGCGAAGTGAGCATGATGATCAGAGCTTCAGGATCATGCTTTCTGATTTGGGTCAGGGCCTGGACGCCGTCCATGACGGGCATATTCACGTCCAGCAGGACGAGATCGGGCTTATGCTTTTCATAGAGTGTGACGGCTTCTTGGCCATTGGCGGCTTCGATGATGACGGGGTTACCAAGGCGTTTCAGGACCAGTCCGAGAAATTTCCGGATATGCGCTTCGTCGTCCGTCAAAAGGACTTTACCGGTGAAGTTCATGCGGGTTGAGGGACGGAGAACATGAAGGTACAACCACCGCCGGGGCGATTGGTGGCGTGGATCGTGCCGCCATGGGCCTCAATTATTTTACGGCAAATGGCTAATCCAAGGCCGGTGCTTTTTTCGCCCGCGGTGGGTGCCACGGAAGTCTGGCTGAAATCTTTGAACAGTTTGTGCATTTCGTCTTCCGGAATACCCGGGCCATTATCGAGCACGGACACCGTGCAATCGACCGCGCTCTGGCTGACTTCCACCATGACCGATGAGTTGGGGGCGGAAAACTTGATCGCATTGGTGATCAGGTTATCCACCACCTGCTTGATCTTCGGGCCATCGACAAAGAGCAGGGCAGCCAGATCGATCGCTTTTAAACGGATGCGGCTGCCTTTTTTGGCCGCGTTGATGTTGTTCAGCGTGACGGAACGCTCCAGTAATTCGACAAGATTGACCGGTTTGGGATTAATTTTCAGTTCCCCGGACTCGATGACCGACGTATCGAGCAGCTCGTTGACCATTTCGAGCATCGACTGGCTGACGGAATAAATGTTTTCGACCAGATCCATCTGATCGGCGGTGAGTTTGCCGACCTGGCCATCATCCCGCAAAAATTCCGCCAACCCGCGGACCGTGGCGAGGGGATTGCGAAGGTCATGCGCGACCATACCCAATAATTTATTTTTCGCCGAGTTGGCGCTGCTCAGCTGGGCGACGAGTTTTTTTTGCTCTTCATGGAGCATGCGATTCTGGAGATGAATCCGCAGTCGGGCCATGGCTTCACGGCCGCGAAAGGGCTTGGGCAGATAATCAACGCCTCCGGCCGCGAGGCCTTCCACCACATCTTCGGATTCAGCTTTGGCCGTGATGAAAATAATCGGAGCTAAATTGTCCCCATGGCGCGCCTTGAGCGTTCGACAGGTTTCAAATCCGGAGATCCCGGGCATAATCACATCCAATAAGACGAGGTCGGGAGAAAAGGTGTCGTAGAGCGCCAAGGCGTCTTCTCCCGAATAGCCTTGCTCGATAATTAAGCCCTCAGGTTTGAGGATGCGCGTGAGGATGCGATGATTTAGCCGATCATCATCGACGATCAGAACCTTTCGCCCCTGGAGGTCCGGCTTTTGCGGCTCAACTGGTGAATTCATATACGCTCTTGTCTCCCTGTTATCGACGCTGGTTTGTAAAAGCTAAGGGGTATTCACATCTTCATTTATCGACGTATCATGGCATGCGGATGTGACGATATTGTACTTGCCTGAATCGGAAATGTGCCGATGGTGGACGTTCTATGGCAAATTCCTTCGTTTTTTCCTCCGAGTCAGTTGGTGAAGGCCACCCTGACAAAGTTGCTGATTTGATCTCCGACAGCGTGCTGGATGCCTGCTTGGCGCAGGATAAGACCAGCCGCGTCGCCTGCGAAACCATGGTGAAGTCCAACATGGTCATCTTGGCCGGTGAAATCACCACCAAGGCCAAACTCAACTATGAGTCCATCGTACGCGCGGCCATCCGCGACATCGGTTATACGAACAACGACGACGTTTTCCATGCCGACCAAGTTTTCATCAACAATTATCTGACCAAGCAGTCGCCCGATATTTCCCAAGGCGTCGACGCCAAGAAAGTCAAAGGTAAGAAAACTGCCGAGCAGGGCGCCGGCGATCAAGGCATCATGTTCGGCTACGCTTGCAATGAGACGCCTGAGCTCATGCCGACCCCGATCATGTTTGCCCATCGTCTCGGCCGCGTACTCACGAAGATTCGCAAATCCGGCGAAGTAAATTGGCTCCGTCCCGACGCGAAATCACAAGTCTCCGTTCGCTACGAAAACGACGTTCCGGTCGAGGTGGTTAATGTGGTTATTTCCACGCAGCATACGGCCGATGTCGCCCACAGCACGATCGAGCAATATCTGATCGAAAACGTCATCAAGAAAGTCATTCCGGCCAAGCTGCTCAACAAAAACACCGAGTATCTGATCAACCCGACCGGCCGCTTCGTAGTTGGTGGACCGCAAGGCGACTCCGGACTCACCGGTCGCAAGATCATCGTCGATACCTACGGCGGTTGGGGTCGTCACGGTGGTGGCGCCTTCTCCGGCAAAGATCCGTCGAAGGTCGATCGTTCCGCTGCTTATCTCGGCCGCTGGATCGCCAAAAATATCGTGGCCGCCGGTCTCGCTACGCACACCGAAATCCAATTCGCCTACGCCATCGGCCACCCGAAGCCCGTCTCGGTTCGCGTCGAGACTTTCGGCACCGCCCAGCTCGGCTTGTCCGATGATCAGATCACGGCTGCGGTTGAAAAAGTATTCAGCTTCAAGCCCGCCGACATCGTTTCCCAGCTGAACCTTCTTCGTCCGATCTATCGTGAGACGACGAACTACGGTCACTTCGGCAAGAAAAACCTCCCTTGGGAGCAGACCAACAAGGCCAGCGCACTCCGCGCTGCTGCCGCCCGTTAATCTAATCCCTACGCATTACTCTCATGGCTAAAGCTTCCAAATCCTCGCGCAAATCTGCGCCCGACTTCCACGTCAAAGACATTTCCCTCGCCGCCTGGGGCCGCAAAGAAATCTCCGTCGCCGAGCACGAAATGCCCGGCCTCGTTTCCGTTCGCAAAAAGTTCGGTCCCAAGCAGCCGCTCGCCGGCGTGCGCATCACCGGCTCGTTGCACATGACGATCCAGACTGCCGTGCTCATCGAGACTCTCAAGGGCCTCGGCGCCGATGTCCGCTGGGCTTCGTGCAATATTTTCTCCACGCAGGATCACGCCGCCGCCGCCATTGCTGCGACCGGCACGCCGGTCTTCGCCTGGAAGGGCGAGACGCTCGAAGAATATTGGGATCTCACGCTCCGCGCCATTTTCTTCCCCGGCGGCCAGGGCCCGCAGCTCGTCGTCGATGACGGCGGCGACGTCACGCTTCTCATTCACAAAGGCTGCGAACTCGAAGAGGGTAGCGACTGGGTCAACACCGCTTCCGGTTCCCACGAAGAGCAGGTCATCAAGAACGTGCTCAAGCGCGTTCACAAAGAAGACCCGAAGCGCTGGACCAATATCGCCAAGGAATGGCGCGGCGTTTCCGAAGAGACCACCACCGGCGTGCACCGCCTCTATCAGATGATGGAGAAGGGCAAACTCCGCGTGCCGGCCATCAACGTGAACGACTCGGTCACCAAGTCGAAGTTTGACAATCTCTACGGCTGCCGCGAGTCCCTCGCCGACGGCTTGAAGCGCGCCACCGACGTCATGATTGCCGGCAAGGTTGCCTGCGTGTGCGGCTACGGCGATGTGGGCAAGGGCTCCGCGTTTTCGCTCAAGGGCTTTGGCGCCCGCGTCATCGTCACCGAGATCGATCCGATCAACGCCCTGCAGGCCGCGATGGAAGGTTTCGAGGTCAACACGATCGAGTCGACGCTCGGCACCGCCGACATCTACGTCACCACGACCGGCAACAAGGACATCATCACGCTCGAGCACATGCGCAAGATGAAGGACCAGGCCATCGTCTGTAACATCGGCCATTTCGACAACGAGATCCAGATCGACCGCCTCAACACGTCCGACGCGAAGCGCATGTGCTCGAGCGTGATGATGTCCTTGTTGCCGGTCGTGGTGACGTAGA
>JANYCF010000105.1 GCA_025360455.1 Opitutaceae bacterium
GCTTGGGCCGGCGTTAGGGGAAGACGCCATGGTGAGGACGCGGGCATTGCGGATGAGCAAAGACATGGAGACGAAGAAGGGTATTATTAACAAACAACGAGTCCATCCGGTTGGCGACAAAAACTCTTACAGGGTGAAAATAATAGCGAATGGCCAGCGCAACCGAAGAAATTTGAACAATGAATTTCAGTACTTGCGCGACGGCAAAAAATAGCCCAAGTTGCGCGCGCTTTGGGTATTTTGGTGCGGTAGCCAAGTGGTAAGGCCGAGCTCTGCAAAAGCTCTATCGGCGGTTCGATTCCGCCCCGCACCTCCAAATTCAACTGCCTATGCAGCTCTGAGTTCGGAGATTTCGAGGAGGAGACGGATGCCAAAACGGACACCCGTTTTTCCACTCCGGAAGAACTGGACGTAACGGGAACTAACCCGCCCGCTACCCGCTAACCCTGCGGAACCGTTTCAGGCTATCATCGTGGTGCACGACCAACCATGAAACCACGTTACCGCCTGATCGTTCGCAGCGCCCGAGGTGCCACGTACTATTGCTTCGACACGTACACCAAGAGGCGCACCAGTCTCAAGACGGCTGATCGCCATGAGGCCGGGCGGATCCTCCACGCGAAGAACGAAGCCGCGATTCAGCCGATGCTGAACCTGCAGATCGCCCGGGCCTATTTGTTCGGCAGCGACGACCATATTGCGAAACGCACCTGGCGGGATGCCATCATCGCCCTGACGGAAACAAAACTGGGTTCGAACAAGGAATGCTGGCAGCGAGCCCAGAAAGAGAAGGCATTCGTGCCCTTGTGGGCACGCCCGCTCGTGGAGACCAAGGGAGAGGAACTGCTGGCCGTCATGCGCAAGGGTGGCGTGTCCACCAACCAGCACCTGCGTCGCCTCCACAATTTCTGCGTGGACATGAACTGGCTGCCCTGGCCCTTGGTTCCGAAACGGCAGTGGCCAGCCATCCGGCACAAGGAGAAGCGCGCCATTACGTGGGAGGAGCATTGCCGGATCGTCGAGCGCGAAGGCAATGCCGAGCGGAAGGCCTTCTATCAGCTGGCATGGCATCTGGGCGCATCCCAGGGCGACTTGGCGAACCTCCATGCCGAGGACGTGGATTGGACGAGCGGCACCATCACCTACGTCCGCATGAAGACGAAGTGGCGCGAAAATCAGACGCCACCTCAGATCAGATTCGGGCAATCGGTCGCCGATATCCTCAACACGCTGCCCAAGGTCGGGCCACTCTTTCCGTATCTCCGCGGCCGCCTTCCCGGTTATCGAGCCAACGAATTTCGCGAGCGTTGCCGCGGCCTCGGCATCAAAGGCGTCAGCCTGCACAGCTACCGCTACGCATGGGCCGAGCGGGCCAAGACAGCGGGCTACCCTGAACGCTTCGCCCAGCTCGCGCTGGGGCACAACAGCAAGGCCGTGCACCGCGCTTACGCGAGAAAGGCCCAAGTCACGCTGCCGCCGCTGGAGGACTATGAGAAGAACATGACCTCAGCGCCGGTAATTCCGTTGCCGGTGTCAACCACCGGCTAGGCTTAGATTGCGTCGCTCAGCTTTCCTTTTTCGCTTTCCATTCAGCCTTCCACGCAAGCAAGTGCTCTCGATCAACTAATCGCGCAATCGACCTTTCTCTCTCGGCCCATTGCAAAAGAGGCTGAAGCGCCGAAGGCGGGTCACTGAGGTCTGAGAATTCGGCTGCGATGAAATCGATATCTTTACCCGATAGACCGGTAAACGGCCGCAGAAACGTTGCTAGGTGACTCAACGCCCTCGAAATCGCTTGCTCCTTGTTTCCTTCAAGGCGCAACGCGCGCACATATCCTGCGCCAAAATTCGTGGACGCACGAATTCGAGGATAAAACAGTCCAAGTGCTACCAGTGCACCGCAACTAGCAATTATTACGATGATCCAAAGCATGGGCAGAAGCGAAGTCAGATGATCACGGTAGCGCCCTCTTCGTATTCGTCCGTTACATCAGTGGACGGCTTGGTCTGAATCGCCGAGGCAATCTCTGCCTTCTCTTCCTGCAGATGCGCGTCGGCAAGCGCCTGCGGAACGTGCGCCGCGTGAATCGTGGTAGCAACTATTAGGACGCCGGTAAGTTTGTGGCTATGCTTCATGAGTCGAGGGACGACCGTGTCGACAGATAGTCAAGGTCGTTCAGTAAATCTAATTTCGCTTTCGTTTGGAGCCCGTTTTAACGCCTGACGGAATTTTGGGCTAGACGGGCAACTGCACTTTCGATGAATAATCGCCTATTTCAAAAACCAACGCGTGCCTAGATTTACGCTGGTTCTTCTGCTTCCAGTGTTGGCTGACGGCATTCGTCATCTTTGCCAGCCATGTCCTGTCCTTGGTGAGTTCTAAGATTTCCAGCGTCGCGAAATATTTGACGCTGTTGGGTTGCTGATTGCCCAGCGGTTTGAGCAAACGAGACAGGACCAACACCGGGACATCATGCGCCTGACAATTTAGCACCCAGGCCGTCTGCTCCACGGTCAGCCGGGCCGGAAGTTGTCCCAGCAGATTCAAAAAGCGCTGTTGGTCCTCTTTCATTTCAGGCGCGCTGGATTTTCGGATTTGAATGATCCGACTGGGAGGCTGACTGGCGTGAGGTCATCGATTTCATGCCAGCATTTCTGGTCGCGATTCATCGGCTCAACAATAGTGCGCCTCTGCCGTAATTGCGGTAGTTCGCCTACCGAAAAAGGTGTAGGTGCAAATGCCCCACCTTCGTTCATCGGGTGTCCTCAGCTTCGATCAGTCGGGTTGGTTTTTCGGTGCATTTGCGCGGGTGGTGTGGTGATAGACGCAATACCCTCTCGACTTCGTGAGGTTGTAAGTCGCTCAATCACGGTTCGGAAATTCCGACGCAAAGTCAGCGTTGCGAAAACCGCAAGGAGTAAGGTGTCTCACCAAAAAGCAACGCCTCCGGGCGTTGCAGCAACGAGGGCGGCAAGTGCGTTCAACATGCGCTGAGTCGATCGCATTTTGGGCGCGTTTCTGAACCCAACGAAGTCGTTAGGGCCTTGCGTCTGTAGGAAAAAAGCGCGGACGACCCACGCCCACCAACCCGACTAATCGAAGCTGAGGATGAACGGAAATCAGGCCGACAAGGGACGAATTGACCTACACCGATCACGGTAGGCGGAATAC
>JANYCF010000128.1 GCA_025360455.1 Opitutaceae bacterium
ACGCCTGGGGCAATCACCACTTTGTACTGGGCGGGGCCGTGAAAGGCGGACAAGTCTACGGTGATCTGCCCAACTTCACAATTGATGGGCCGAGCGACACCGGTGAACGCGGATCGTGGATTCCTTCCATTTCGACAGACGAATATTCCGCGACGCTTGCCAAATGGTTCGGCGTCAGTTCGTCCACTATGTCGATTGTCCTGCCCAATATTGGGCGCTTCGCCAAACCGGATCTGGGTTTCATGTTGTGATGTCAGGTCAGTAAGACCGCAACCACTGGCCGAATGGTTTTCAGGGCACGCGTTTAACGCTTTTCGAATGAGCTAACAAGATGCACCTAACTGAGGTGGGTCATCCAATAGAAGCATAGGATAAAATTTACCCGCAGGTCAGCCAGCTTGCTGACGCGGTTTGGGCGCGAGCTCGCTTCCTAATTGACACTGAATTTGAAGACGTACCCGGGAGTGAATGCGGCCTTCCGACTTCGCCGAGGCTTCGACGGATAAGTTGGACGCTTTTTTCCTGCGCGCGTCGCACCCACCCGTTCGCAGGCCGGGTGCCTGTGCGTCCATTCAGTCCGTTCGCGATCTTTAATCGATTGGCTTTGGCGGCGGCAAATCAGAGCAATATCCTGAATTTCCCTAGGTGATTTAAGGCAGTGAGTCCCCAGCACGGCGCACTTGTAAGTGGAATATTAAACACGGCGCTTAGAGGAACTAATGGGTTGGTTCAGTATCCTAATGGCGTAGTCACTTCACCGAAATGCCACCTATTCTCTTTATCGTATGAGTTAAGCTGCCGGCTCTTTCAGTTTCTTGAACTCAGCTCTTCGCCTTTTGTTCCTTTTCTAAATCAGTCCCAACCTTCTCTTCCCATGAAAATGCCGACCCTGAGTTTCCCCCTGCTGTGTCGCTGCTTTGCTGAAGTTCTTTTCGCTATGGTACTCCTCGGCGCAGCGAGTCCCTTTCTGGTCGTGGCGGCGCAGGCCGCGATCCCGACAATTACGACCCAGCCGCTGAGTCAGCCGGTCTTTGTCGGGGCGACGGCGAATTTTGTCGCGGTGACAAACGGTGGCACCACCTACCAATGGCAAAAGGGCGGGATTAATGTTTCCGGTGCGACGAATTCCAGTCTCTCGGTTCCGAATGTCCAGTTGACCGACGCCGGTAGCTACGCGCTCGTCGTGACTAACGTAGATGGCTCGGTCACAAGCCGCTTCGCTCGCTTGGTGGTATTGGTGGCTCAAGCCAATGCAATCACCTACGGCAATACCGTGATTTCCACCGGCGTGACCGCAGGCGGAGTAGTCAATTTAAGTTATTTCATGACCAACGTCGGGACCAGAACTTGGGGTGCACAACACTACCTCTCCATTCGTGATATCAATGATGTCTTTGCCGCGTTCTCGCCTCTGATCGGGGTGATGCCGGGAGAAAGCACGACGGCTAATTTGAAATTTACGGCTCCGACGACACCAGGGAACTACACCTATCGCGTTCAGGCCCTGGAAAACGGGATCGAATTTTTTAGTACCGCGACGACGATTCAGTTGAACGTACTGCCCTCGCAGAATAATTCGATTACCTACAACACGACCACGTTTCCCGTCAGCGCTGCACCGGGATCAACCATGAATTTCAGCTATAATGTGACGAACATCGGCACGAATACCTGGGGTGCGCCGCATTTCCTTTCCTTGAAGGACAATAGCGGCACCTATTTAACGTTTATTCCGCTCGCGGGAATGACGCCAGGAAAGAGCAAGACGGTGAATTTCACTTTCACTGCTCCAACGGCACCGGGCACCTACACCTATACGGTGCAGGCATTGGAAGACACCGTGGCGTTTTTCAGCACACAGGCAAATTTGACACTGGTCGTCCTCGCCCCGCAACCGAATGCGATTGTGTATGAGCAAACCAAATATCCCGATGCCGTGATGCCTGGAGACACCGTAAATCTGCGGTACTTGCTCCGGAATTCCGGTACGCAAGCTTGGAGCACGAGCCACTATATTTCCCTGCGTGATTCTAATTCGGTGTACATGTCCTTCTTGCCGTTGGACGGTGTGGTTCCAGGTAAAACCAGTGCCGTTAGTTTTAGTTTTACCGCCCCCACGACCCCCGGCATATATACTTATTATGTCCAAGCCTTGGAAAATGGCGTGGAGTTTTTCGATACACAGAACGTGGTGATTCTAACTGTGCTCACTACGCTGCGGGCAAACGCCGCAGCCTATAATGCCACGACTTTTCCGAGTACCGTGATTCGCGGTTCCACCGTAGACTTCACCTACACGGTCACCAATCAGGGGACGAAGACCTGGGGTGCAACTTACTATCTCTCTTTTCGTGACACGGATGATAATTTTCTAGGCTTTGTTTCACTCAGTGGGTTGGCCCCCGGTGCGAGCCGGACCGTGAATTTGAGTTTTCCCGCTCCCTCCACTCCCGGGACATATCTGTACTACGCGCAGGTTTTCGAGTCCGGGGTTGAGTTCTTCCCTTCGCAGGAAACTTTGGTGCTGACGGTCGAAGCGGCGGCCCTTGATGCCGAGTTGTCTCGTTTTCTGATCCAAGCCTCTTTTGGTCCCTCGGGTACTTCACTCGCCCAACTCCGTACCACGACCTACGAAGGCTGGATTGATCAGCAGATGGCCATGACCCCGACCTATCACCTGCCCTACTTCAAAACGCGCGTGGCTGAATTGATGGCCCGCTCGGCTGGCAGCAATAATGGCGGCTCCGCTCCGCGGCAGGAAGCATGGTGGCAGAACGCGCTCACAGCGCCCGATCAGCTCCGTCAACGCATGGCCTTCGCGTTGAGTGAAATTCTGGTGATCTCTCAGAATGGTGCGTTAAGTAACGAGTATCTGGGCGCGACCGCTTACTACGATCTGCTCGTCAAAAACGCCTTCGGCAATTACCGGGCCTTGCTGTGGGATGTCACGCTCAGTCCGATGATGGGCTCCTATCTCAGTATGATCCGCAATCAGAAGCCGAACACAAAAACCGGCAGCCAGCCCGATGAAAATTATGCCCGTGAAATCATGCAGCTGTTCACTATCGGCCTCTCGGAGTTGAATCCCGATGGCACCCTTAAGCTCGATGCCAATGGCGATTCGATACCCACCTACACGCAGGCCGATATCGTGGGTCTGGCCCATGTGTTCACGGGCTGGGGTCCTCATGTCGATCCGGCCAATCCGCCAAAGAACAGCGATGGCACCTATCAAACCATGAGTAATTGGTTTCGTTATGGTTGGGATCCAGTTGGCGAGATGACCTTTAATACCGCCTTTGGCGATTTGCAGGACCGCATGATCGTTCGCGGAGTAACGGTGAACAGCACCTTGAACGGGCCGCAACGGCTTGCCCTCGCTCTCGACACGTTGTTTAATCATCCGAATGTCGGCCCCTTCATCGCCCGGCAATTGATCCAGCGCTTCGTGACGAGCAATCCGAGCCCCGCTTATGTCCGGCGCGTCGCCGCCGCGTTCAACGCCAACGCCGCCGGGTTCAGGGGTGACCTCGGTTATACTCTTCGCGCCGTGTTGCTTGATCCAGAGGCTCGTGGCACAGAGGCACTGACCAGTACGACCTTCGGCCAATTGACCGAGCCGGTCTTGCGGATGTCGCGGGTTTTTCGGGCCTACCCGTTCACCCCGCAGCCCTACGCGGCGGCGGGCGACAAACGCCTCTTTCTCAATTTTATCAATAACATGGCCGAGCAATCGCCGTTGTTCGCTCCCACGGTCTTTAATTTCTTCAGTCCTGGTTACTCCAAATCGGGGGCCATCGCCAATGCCAACTTGGATTCTCCTGAGTTTCAGATTTATGACGATGTGGTCGCGATGCAGGAGGCCAACCGCCATTACGGGTATATTTACTCCGGAGTTTCCGTCGGCGAACCGAGCGGCAGTTCCACCAATATGAAATTGGATCTGTCCGAGCCGGTCGCAATTCTAAGTACTACCGGTCGCACCAATGCTGAATCTCAGGCTGAGCTCGTCGAACACTACAACCAGCGCCTGCTGGGTGGTACGATGTCCCCCTTCTTACGGCAAAAAATATTGGATACCTACGCCTCGATGCCCTCCAGCTACACTTACTCGGCCGCCAACCAACTCCGCCGGGCCCAAGTCGGACTCTACCTCGTGATGTTCTCCCCCGAATTCAACATTCATCGCTAAGCCAACTCTTCTCCCCATGACTAACAGACGCCAATTCATCGCCCAGTCCACGTGTGCCGGTTTCAGTCTCGCGGGCATGCTCTCCACGATGGGCACACTCCGTTTGCTTAATGCCGGACTCTCGGCCCAGACCATCCCGATCGACAGCGACTTCAAGGCACTGATCTGTCTTTTTCAGTACGGTGGCAATGACGGCAATAATGTCATCATTCCCAT
This sequence comes from Opitutaceae bacterium, assembly GCA_025360455.1. Taxonomy (GTDB): domain Bacteria; phylum Verrucomicrobiota; class Verrucomicrobiia; order Opitutales; family Opitutaceae; genus Didemnitutus. The sequence continues at coordinate 4,409 of JANYCF010000128.1, forward strand.
GGATGCCACCGGGTATGCCAATTACTCCCGGGATCGCGGTCTCCTCGCTTTGCCCAGCGCCAATTTGCGTCCGCTCACCATGCCCAGTACGGACTCCCGCAGTTTCGGCCTGCATCCCTCCCTCGGTCGCATGGCGGGCATCTTCAATGGGGGTAAGGCTGCCGTGGTGGCCAACGTCGGCACCCTCGTCGGCCCACTCAACAAAACCCTCTTCCAGAAAGGCGGCAAAGCGGTGCCTCCGTATTTGTTTTCCCACAGCGATCAGGCTCTCCAGTGGCAGACTTCCGTCCCGGATTCCGGGAGTAAGGTCGGCTGGGGCGGACGCTTGGCGGACCTTAGCGCGGCCCTCAATAGCAGTTCGCAGCTCTCCATGAATATTTCGCTCGCCGGCACCAATTATTTCCAGGTCGGCAATCAGTCCTTTCAATACCCGGTGAACAACAGCGGCAGCATCGGGCTCAGCAGTTATACCAGCACATCCACTCCCACCAAGGAGCAGTACTCTGCCGTACGTGATGTGGTCGGCCACAGCTATGGCCACATTTTTGAACAGGAATACGTCAACGTCATGGGCCGCGCCATCGCCAACGACACTTTGCTCAAGAGCGTACTCGCGACCATTCCCCTCTATCCGGAAAAATTCGTCGCTTCAACCACGAGCGGTGTGGGCACGGCCAATCCTCAACTCACCTCGGTCGCTTCGCAACTGCGCATGGTGCTGCGCTTGATCGCGGCTCAGCAAGCCTTGGGCATGAAACGTCAGATCTACTTCGTCGCGGTCGGTGGCTACGACACCCACAGCGATCAACTCGCCTCGCAGGCCACTCTCCTGACGCAGCTCGATAATGGTCTCGCTGATTTCTATCAGGCCACGGTTGATCTCGGTTTGTCAAACAACGTCACCACCTTCACCGCGTCGGATTTCAGCCGCACCTATAGCAACAACAGCGGAGGTTCCGATCACGCGTGGGGCAATCATCACTTCGTCCTCGGTGGTGCGGTAAAAGGCGGCCAGATCGTCGGTAACATGCCGGACTTCACCCTCAAGGGCACGAGCGATACCGGCACCCGCGGCTCGTGGATTCCCGGTATCTCGACCGACGAATATTCCGCCACCCTGGCGAAATGGTTCGGCATCAGTCCGTCCAATATGTCCATGGTGCTGCCAAATATCGGCCGCTTCGCCGCGCCGG
>JANYCF010000136.1 GCA_025360455.1 Opitutaceae bacterium
GATCCCAAAATTGCTGTTTTTGGAAATCAGCATCTGAAAAAATTATCAAAATCTATTTCTAATTGGGTCGCAGGAAATAACTATTAAGTCAGGAGTCGATCCCGCGACGGCATTAGCACATTGACCTCCGATCCGTTCGAAGTCCCCGCTACCGGCCCGCAAACCTTGCTCTTCGAATACAACTTCACCGCCACCGCGCTGCTTCGTCCTGTGTCGGATGTCCTGGAATTCTACATTGCTACTGAATCCGCGCCTACGGTGTGGAACCTCGTCAATAATGTATTCTCTGACGTCACCCTGGAAAATCACGCTCCGATCTCCGGCTTTGAACAGGGCAGTGGTTTTCGCACCGGAGCCGTGCTTGTTACTGGTTGGGCCGGTCAGCGCATCCGAATAAAAATCGTCCTTAAAGGCAGAGGCGTATTACCCGAATATATTTCTGGCATGAATGCCGATGATGCCAATCCGATCGGTCACGGGCACAATGCGGGCACTGGCCTTTTCCTCGATAACTTCCGCATATCAAATGGTGTCCAGCCCGCACTTGACCCAATCAAAGAGGACACGGTCTCGATCATTTCAGACGGAACCGTTGCCACGATTGCGGCGTCGGTCGGCGCGATACCATCCAACTCACGGGTCACCCTTTTTGATATGTCCACCGGCCTCATGCGGCAAATCACTGCCAGCGCTGACGGACGCTTCACGGTTACCTTGCCTTTCTCGGAAGATGATCTTTCCGCTTCTTACCTTCTCTCATACTATACGGCCGACGCCGATGGCACCAACCGGATCTACAGCCCGTCCATTAAACTCGAGGTCGTCCGATGAAACCTTCCCCTATGTTTTTTGCTTCTGTGAAATCCTTTCGCTTGTTCTCTCTCGTCTTGGCTCTAACGGCTCTTTGCGCGCTGCCCGTCTCGGCGCAAAACACCGCGCCAGTAGCGAAGGCCGCAAGTTTTGTTACGGACGTGAATGTCAACCTTGTGGAAACAGTCTCCGCCACCGATGCGGAATCCAATCCCCTGACCTTTCGCATTATTGGCAATCCGGCCCACGGGACGATACCGTCGATTTCCAACACGGGGGCTTTCACTTATACCCCAACTAAGGATTATCACGGTCTGGATAGCTTTACTTTTGTCGCGAATGACACGGTGCAGAATTCTGCTCCAGTCAAAGTGGACTTGAAGATTAATGCTCCGCCAGTCGCGACGGCCGTTGCTTTGGCTTGTCCGACGAAGGAAATCTCGATGCGCCAATTAAAGGGGACGGATGTCGATGGGGATTCTCTGATCTATGTTGCTACGTCAACGACCTCGCACGGTACGTTGACTATCTTCCGCGACGGACAGTTCACATTTACTCCCAGCCCGATCGATTATGTCGGGACCGATTCCTTTACCTACACCGTCAGCGACGGTCGGCTAACCTCGGAACCGGCGACCGTCTCGTTGACGATAGCCAAGACCGCGCTCGTTTTTGTCGCCGATACTCAGCTTCCGAAGATCACGAGTGCCGTCTTTCCCGCTCCGTCTGATGGCACTGTTCCTCTTCAAGTGGATTTAAAGGCACTTAGTGGGGTTTTGGACTTGGCCGGAGATCGTGCCAACCGGCGCCTGTATGTTCTCACGGCTAACGCGCTGGAAATTTACAAGATCGATCCCTCAGTGAGTCCGGCGCAACTGACTTACGTTGATAAAGTGGTGATCTCCGGCACGCGTCTTGCGCTCTCACTTGACGCTCGCACCGCCTATATTGGCAGCGCCGGAAAGGTCACCGCCCTTAATCTTTATTCGGAAAACGTGTATACGAGTGAAGAGAAAAATGGGAAATCAGGCGTGACCGTGACGGGTAAGTCGGTGGAGTTCCTTCCTTACACGTATCGGCGGGAGTTTCCCTTTCCCGCTCAGCCACTCGGAGTGAATCTGCGGGATGTGGCAGCGATGGGCATCCATCCTGCGGGAGATCGGCTGTTCGTGGTCCTCGATATGAAGGCAGCGGATAAGAAGCTGAATATTAACAACGACCTGCTGCGCTCCGATGTGGGCAACGGCCAAAGCGCCGCCACGGTCACCTTGCCCGATGACTTTGGCTATATCACCCAACTAGATATCGCCGGTGATGTTCAATCCTCAGGGAAGCAGCGTGATTTGTC
>JANYCF010000139.1 GCA_025360455.1 Opitutaceae bacterium
GCCCACCGAACCTTGCCCCATTCCTTCCTCCGCCATACCGGACTTTTATTGTGACCTTTTGTCACTGTATTATGCGATACTCAGTAGTGGTTAAATCGTCCGGGGGTTTGCTTCTGTTTTGCACGTCTACCCACTGGAAACAGCGAGGAGCCACAAGTCATCTATCCAACCGGCTCTTCATCCGTGCCTTGATCCGCGCAATCCTCGGAAAATGATGGGGATCGTGCCATTATTGATCACTGATAAATTTCAAGATTTCAGATGCCCGATGCCCGGGTTTCAGTGGGTCGATTTGTCGTTTTGTTCTGCAGCGTGCTGGTCTGCTGCGCGGCATGAGCGATCGTCTCCAGCGCGAGGTTCGCCTGCTCCAAGGTGCGGATCTGGCGAGCAATCTTGCCGGCCACTTTCCGGGAGAAAATCACGAAGGCCGCGGTGCAGAGCAGGCCGAGGGCCAGCGTCCTTTGCCCGGCTTTGCTCAAGGCGGCTTCGGCCTCGACGGCCAATTGGTGGGAAAGTTGGTTGAAGGCCAGCTGCAGTCGGTCGGCTTTGAAATGCACGGCTTCAAGGTTTTGTCCGAAAGATTTGCGAAACGCAGTTCGCTTCTGTTCGAGCAAAATCCGCTCTTTGCAGAGGGTGAACAGTCCGCCCGTTCCCAGCACGATGGTCTGATGCTCGCTGTCCATCCGGTAGCTATTGCCGAGGAGGTTTTCCTTGAGGGTATTCAACTGGAATTCGAGTTTGGCCGCGAAATCGGAGTCGCCGATCGTGAGATTCGCACAGTCTCGCGCGAGGCGGAACAGCGGGGCGGAGAGCAAATTGTCTTTGTAGTCGGCGAGTTGGTCCAGCCGGTCTTCGTTCAGCAAGCGTTCGCACACGTAGGTAAGGCTCGCCAGTTCGGTTCGAAATTCGGCGGTGTTGTCGTTGCGGTGGATCTGGGTGATGATGTCACGGCCTTGCCGGTTGGCTTCGGGCCCCGCTGGCAGCGCGCGAAAATGCCGTATCAGGCCGGAAACTTTCAATTGGTGGCGGCCTTCGTAGCTCGTCAGCAGCGCATTCATTTCCCGTAAATTTGAATCGACGCGGGCTCGTGCGGCGTTCAACCCGATACGGTTTTTTTGTTTGGTTCGGTTCCATTGGAGTGACCATTGGCTGATGCTCTCCAGTGCGGGAATGGATGATTCCAGCTCGCGCAGCGCATTGGCTACCTCGGGACTGGGTAAGACGGTCCGGGTTTTCTGCAAGGCCTCGACGAGTTGGTGCGGCCAGTCTTGAGTGCGCTCGGCTCCCGCTTCGTCGCTCAACCAGGCTAGCTGTTCATTTTGCGCCATGGACAAAGCAGAGTTGAGTGCATCGGCCAGCGTTTGACTGGAAGTTTGGGCCAGGGTCAGAGATTTTTCGGACGCATGCATCCCATACAAAGCTAGGCTGACCAGTCCCAGCAGGAGCACGTTGGTGCCGATGCCCAGAGCCGCCAGTAGCCCGATCTGTCGACTGGCCTTTTGATGCGGCGGCGGGGATGGAGCAGGGAGAATCATGGCTCACGTCGACGGGGTTGCAGGTTTTTCCCATTCCTTCCACTCAAAGGGTACGTAATGGCCGGCGCGCAATATCGTCGGCCACACGCGATGGCTGGCTTGGTGCTCTTCCGGACTGAGGAGGAGTTCGTCACCGAGACCGAGATCGAATTTTCCCAAATGGAGCAGGGCGTCGGTGAGCCTTTCGCGGTCAGGCTCGCCGCCGCTCAATTGCAAGGCTCGGCAAAGCAGGTGGGCGGAAATATAACCTTCGAGCGAACCGAAGGAAAATTCCGCGTGACTATCGTTGGCATGCTGGGCGGCGCGATATTGCCGAACGAGGGGGAGTTCAGAATCAAAGTGCGGTACGACTTGGGTCACGATCACGCCTTCACCGGCGGCCCCGAGTGCATGGGCGAGCGAGGCCGGTCCGACAAAAGAGACATTGAGAAACAGGGGGGACAATCCGTTTTCCTGGGCAAGGCGGATAAAAGCCGCGCAAGGTGCGTAGGCCCCCACCATGATGATGGCTTTGGGTTGGGGCTCATGGTTCAATAATTCCGCCAACGCTTTTTCCACGGCCACGGTGTTGCGTTCGTAGCGGACGTGGGCCACCGCATTTTCATTGGTGAGGCCATACCGTTGGAGTGCCGCGATGCCGCCAGCAAAACCAGAATCGCCGTAGGCATCGCGTTGCGTGAAGAAGGCGACCTCCTCCGGTTTGAAATGAGCGGAGTTGATCAAGCCATCCACCATGGCGGCGGTTTCTTCGGCGTAACTGGCCCGGAAATTGATGACGTAACGATCCGGCGGAGTGCGCCGCAACACGCCCGCACCGGTAAACGCTCCGACAAAGGGAGTTTTGGTTTCATTGGCGATGGGGATAGCGACGATGGCGGTGGGCGTGCCGACGTTGCCGATCACGGCCAGGACCTGGGACTGGTCAATGAGCTGGCGCATGTTCGGAGCCGTGCGTGTGGGCTCGTAGCCATCATCCAAGGAGATCAATTCCACCCTGTGGCCATGGATGCCGCCGCTGCGGTTGACCTCATCCAAAGCGGCCAACACGCCGGAGCGCATGTTCAAACCCAAATCGGCAGCTGGACCGGTCAGCGCGGTCGACATGCCCAGTGCGATGGGCGGCAGAGAGGGAGTGGTCTCGGCGAATAACCCGGAGATTAATCCTCCCAATAATAGCGCGGTCAGCCCAGGCGCACGGTGCCCGATGGTTTTGCGTTGGGCTGTTATCATGGGAGGAAGATGGTCTACGCACTACCCGCTCCTATTTCTTGATATTCGCGCTATCGACCACCGCTTTGAGAGCAGCGGAGAGACGGGCGAGTTCCTGGGCGGCGGCAAGGGTGTTGTTGGCTCCCTCCGTTGTGTTCTTCGCCGCGAGGGAAACATTCGTGATATTCTTGGAAATCTCCGTGGAGCCTTTCGCGGCTTCCGTGGCGTTGCGGGCAATTTCATTCGTGGTCGCGGACTGCTCCTCGACGGCACTGGCGATGGTGTTTGAGATGTCGTTGATCTGGCCGATGACCTTGGCAATTTCCGCGATGGCGGTGACGGCGCTCTTGGTGTCGCTTTGAATCGCTTCGATCTTGCCGCTGATATCCTCGGTGGCGGCAGCGGTCTGCTTGGCGAGCTCTTTAACTTCGTTGGCGACGACCGCGAAACCCTTGCCGGCTTCACCGGCGCGCGCGGCTTCGATGGTGGCGTTGAGCGCGAGGAGATTGGTTTGCTGCGCGATGGAAGTGATAACCTTGATCACTTTGCCGATCTCAATGGAACTTTCGCCGAGCTTGGCGACGGTCTTGTTCGTGTCCTCGGCGACTTTCACGGCGGAGGTGGCAACGCGGGCGGCGTCGTTGGCGTTCTTGGCGATTTCCTTCACGGAGGCGCTCATCTCTTCGGCACTGGTGGCGACTGTGGCCACGTTTTTGGAAACTTGCTCGGAGGCGGAGGCGACCACGTTGGACTGTGCGGCAGTTTCCTCGGAGTTCGAACTCATTTGTTGGGCGACGGTGGATAGTTCCTCGGAAGCGGAGGCGAGGGATTGGGCGTTTGAGCTGACGGACTCAAGCGTGGTCTTGAGACTGGCCTCGCCCTGCTTGCGGGCGGTGATATCCGTCGCAAATTTGATCACCTTGTGCACCTTACCGGTGACATTGAAGAGAGGATTGTAGGTGGCCTGAATCCAGACTTCCTTGCCGCCCTTGCCGAGGCGCCTGAACTCGGCAGTCTGGAACTTGCCGTCATTGAGGTCGCGCCAGAACTGTTTGTATTCGGCGGAATCGCGGTAGACCGGATCGACAAACTTGGAGTGATGCTGGCCCTTGGCTTCCTCGAGACTGTAGCCGAGGAGCGAGAGGAAATTATTGTTGGCCGTGAGGACGATGCCCTCATGGGTGAACTCGATCACGCCTTGCGTGCGGTTGATCTCGCCGATCTGGCGTTCGCTGTTGAAGCTGTTGATTTTTCTCTCGGTGATGTCGGTGGCGAATTTGACCACCTTGAACGGCTTGCCGTTGAGGTCGAAGATCGGGTTGTAGGAAGCCTGGATCCAAACCACTTTGCCGCCCTTGCCGAGGCGCTGGTATTCGGCGGCCTGGAATTTTCCGTCAGCGAGATCGCGCCAGAACTGTTTGTACTCGGAGGAATCACGGTGGGCTGGTTCGACGAACTTGGAGTGATGTTGGCCTTTGATCTCGTCGAGGGTGTAGCCGAGTACGGCGAGGAAATTCTCGTTGGCTGTGATGATGGTGCCGTCGAGATTGAACTCGATCACGGCCTGCGCCTTACTGATGGCATGGAGCTGGCCTTGGAAATCCGCATTGCGGAGCTTGGTGGCGGAGACGTCGGTGGCGAATTTGACGACCTTGAAGGGGTTGCCGTTGAGATCGAAGATCGGGTTGTAGCTGGCTTGAATCCAGACTTCCTTGCCGCCCTTGCCGAGCCGTTTGTACTCGGCGGTTTGGAATTTGCCGTCAGCGAGGTCGCGCCAGAACTGCTTGTATTCGGAGGACTCGCGGTAACCGGGCTCGACAAACATGCGGTGGTGTTGACCTTTGATCTCGTCGAGTGAGTAGCCGAGCACATTGAGGAAATTCTCGTTGGCTGTGATGATGGTGCCGTCGAGGTTGAACTCGATCACGGCCTGCGCCTTGTTAATCGCGGCCAGTTGTCCGCGAAGATTGACGAGTTCCATGGCGGAACTTTTGACTTTGCTTTCGATGGAGGAGCGGCGGGTGGCGCTGGCTTTCGGGGAGCGGTCGATCGATTTGCGACGGGAGACGGGGGCGGTCATGATCATGGGGAGGGGGACTGGTAAGGGTCGTTGAGGGATGGAGTGAGAGTGAAAGGAGGAAACAGGTTTTGGATTTATGGTCTTGGTTCTCAGCTGGCCGTGGGCCGGTAGTCTTCTGCTCGGCGGCTGATATCAGGCGGCGTTGGCCGACGCCGCCGCGATGGCGGCCTTGCCGTGAACATCGACGGTCTGATCGGTGTCGATGATGAGGAGCAGGCGATCCTTTAACTTGTAGACGCCGCGGACGAGTTGGCGCGCGACGCCGTTCAAATTTTCAGGCGGACGCTCGTAGGTGCTTTCGTCGACTTCGAGGACGTCGCCGATTTCATCGACGAGCAGACTGACGGCGCCGTCGTCGGTGCGGACGACGACATTCATGGGCAGTTGATCGGCGGGACGTTCCCGCAGGACGAGGCGGCGGCGGAGATCGATGGCGGTGACGATTTGACCGCGGAGATTGATGAGGCCACTCACGACATTCGAGGCGAGCGGCACGCGGGTCATATCCTGGTACTTGATGACTTCCTGGACGCGTAGCACGTCCACTCCGAAAAAGAGTCCGTCCACATAGAAGGTGCAGTATTGATGGGAGGTGGTCATGGGGAAAAAGGGCTGAAGGGCTTAAAGGCGGAAGGGCGGAAGGAAGCGGCGTCCATGGATTTGGGTCGGTGGGATTGGAGGCGGAAATCTTGAAAACTGAAAATCGTGAAATCTATAATTTTAAATTTCCGATCCGCTGGTTCGACGATTTCAAGATGACCGATGACCGATGTCCGATTTCAAGATTTCTGTTTACCATGGGCATGGGAGACGGGAGTGGGTTTAGTTCGGACTACAGCTTTTCAGTTTTTCAGTTCTTCAGCTTTTTTATTACGCGGCCGACTGGCTGGCGTGGGCTTCGGCGGCGCGGATAAGACCTGGGACATCCAGCAGGTCGGTGACTTTGTTTTGGATGACAGCGGAACCGAGGATGCCTTGCGCGGTGGAGGTGCGCTTGATGGTGACGGCTTCGTTGACGATGTCGTTAATCTGACTGACAATCAGACCATAGCTCCGGCCTTGGTCGGCGTAGACGACGACTTGCAGGGTTTCGGCGGGCGCATCCTGGATGACTTTGCCCGCGACGAAATTGGCGACACGGATGAGCGGCAGAATCTGACCGCGATATTGTACCACTTCCTGAGCGCCCGTGCGCTCGATCAAGGAGAGGGGGAATTCTTCGAGGCGGGCTGCGAGCGAGAGCGGAATGGCCATGCGGCGATCTTGGCCGATGCTGAAGAGAAGCAGCGTTTCGCGGGCGTCGGGGTTTTCAGCGGCCCGGCGTTTATCATCGGCCATGGTGCGGTCGCGGGTTTCAGCGACGACATTGGCGTGTTGGGCGAGACCGACGACATCGAGAATGAGAGCGACCCGACCGTCACCCATAATGGTGGCACCGGCAAAACTGGAAATGCCTTTGAGTTGCTTCCCGAGCGGCTTGACGACGATTTCCTCGGTGTCGTTGATCTCGTCGACGACGAGGCCGAAGTGGCGGCCATCGGCTTGGAGTACGATGATGTTGACGACTTCGTCCATGGCATCGGTGCCGGCTTTGGATACAGGTGTCGTGACGTTGAATTGTTGGTTCAGGTAGGCGAGCGGGAGGAGATGGCCGCGCAGGCGGTAGACGGGGGCACCATAGAGTTGCTCGATGCCTTTGCGGGCTTGGGCGCCTTCGAGACGGACGAGTTCGAGGAGGCTGACTTGGGGAATGGCGTAGCGATCGCCACCGCTCGAAACCATCAAGGCCGGGATGATGGCCAGCGTTAACGGAATCTTCACCCGAACTGTGGTGCCGCGGCCCGCGGCGGATTGCACGTCCACGCTGCCGCCAATTCTTTCCACATTCGTCTTC
>JANYCF010000158.1 GCA_025360455.1 Opitutaceae bacterium
GTTTTCTTTGGGCTGATGTTGGGGGCCATCTTGTGGCGACCGCAGGCCAAGCCGGTGAGGAGTGCGCCGACATCACAGAATTTGGAAACAGCCACAACCCACAGGGCGAGACCGAGACCGACGGACGGTTCGGGATAGAGCAAAATCAATCGCACCAGATAGTGCAGCATGAAGGGCACGTAGAGCAGGCCGAGGAGCGAGGCGACCAATGTCTCGATGCGGTTGGAATTATCACGAGCGCTCAGAATACCGGCGGAGAAAAATACGACCGACATCGCGAGTAGGCCCGGGACCAAGCCGGCAAATTCCTCTCCATCGGTCATGAATTCGGAGACATAGTAGGGCGCGGCCATCATGAGGACGCAAAAGGCCAGGCCGAGGCCGCGGAAAGGTTTGAAGCCCATTTTTTCCGTGAGCGTGTAGAATTCATGGAGCGTGAACGCAGCGAGGAGAGTGATCAGGACCACGGCGGCGTGGACACCGAAGAACCACAAGCTGATGCCGACGACGGTCCAGAGAAGAAGAGTACTGAGAATGCGGGAAGTCACGGTGCGCGAGTAAGGGTGGGGCGGTTACTTGGTGCCAGCTTTGATTTGCTCGGAGGTGAGGCCAAAGCGGCGTTCGCGTTTATTATATTCATCCACTGCGGCTTGCAGGTCAGATTTGCCGAATTCCGGCCAGAGCGTGGGCGTGAAAATCAGTTCGGCGTAGGCGAGTTGAAGCATCAGAAAATTACTGATGCGGGTTTCGCCTGAAGTGCGGATGAGCAGATCGGGCTCGGGGATGTCGGCGGTGTAGAGATAGCGGTTGAAGCGCTCCCACGAGCAGTCCTCGAGTTTTTCCCGGCCGTCGCGCACTGCGGTGGCGTAGGCCCGGGCGGCATCGGCGGCTTCGGTGCGGGCGCCGTAGTTGAGGGCGAGCACGAGATTCCATTCGGTGAAGCCGGCGGTGGCGGCCTTCACGCGGTTAAGTTCGCGCTGAACATTGGCGGGCAGATCCTCGGTGCGGCCGATGGTGTGGAGGCGGACTTTGTTTTTGATCAGGGTGTCAAGTTCGCGCTTCAGGAAATAATCGAGCAGGCCCATGAGGCCGGAGACTTCCTCGGCGGGGCGCCTCCAATTTTCGACGGAGAAGGCGTAGAGCGTGATGTAGCGGATGCCCATTTCGCGGGCGGCGTCGGTGACGGTGCGGACGGTTTCCACGCCGCGGCGGTGGCCTTCGAGGCGGGGCAGGCCGCGTTGTTTGGCCCAGCGGCCATTGCCGTCCATGATAATGGCGACGTGGGTAGGGACTGGGGCGGAAGCGGGTGACGGCATGCGAAGGGACGATTTAGGTCAGCCGCCGGGCGTTTGACAAGCCCGGCATCGCGGGTGGGTGTAGGGAAGGTTTGCAAAAATATTATACAGAGGGGTATCTCGCGAAGGGAGCGAAGGGAGACAGCCCATGAAAATGACGGGAAGCCAGTGTGGTTCGAATCGTGACCTTTCCTTCGTCTCCTTCGATTCCTTCGCGAGATAAATGGGGGCTTGGCTGATGACGAGGTAGATGCTTGCCCGCGAAATACACGAATGACGCGAAAAAACAGAGGAGGATGGGTAGCCGCGTTTGAGGGCGTAGCCCGAAAACGCGGTGGTCGTCGCGGGCGAACCACGTGGTCGCTATCGCTCCCCGTTCGACAAGCTCAGGGCCTTGAGCGGAATCGAAAGGCAACGCGGCTACGAATCACTGTCACCTGGGCTTTATTTGCCGCCGTTCAGCCTATTTTCCCGCCATTCATCAGATTCGTCCCCTGTTTTCGACCAGGGAACGCTTAGTTGGTGGCGTATGAAATCTATCTCATTCCTCTCCCTCGTGCTCGCTCTTGTGGCAGGCACTTCGTTCGCCGCGGATTCTTCCGCTTTTCAAGTCAAGGTCACCGGGCACGGTCAGCCCATGATTCTTATTCCCGGTCTGGCCTGTCCGGGCGCTGTCTGGGACACGACAGTCGCGCATTTCAGTGATCATTATGAATGCCACGTCATCACCCTCGCGGGTTTCGCGGGCAGCCCGGCACGGTCGGCGACTGGTCCGGTGGTGGAAACGGCGCGTGAAGAACTCACGGTCTATATCCGCGAACATAAACTCGATCATCCCATTATTGTCGGCCATAGCCTCGGCGGTTTTCTCGCGCTGGATCTTGCCGCGAATCATCCTGAAATTCCTGGACCACTCGTCATCGTGGACAGCCTGCCGTTTCTCGTGGGCATAATGAAGCCCGGCGCGACTGCCGACGATGCGAAGCAGTTCGCGGCTGGCGCTTCGAGCTCGTTTGCCCAGATGAAACCCGAGGCATATGCCCAGATGATTCGCGTTGGTCCCAACGGCAGCACCATGGCGGCGAGCAGCGTGGATCTCGATCGCATCATTGCGTGGGGTCTGGCCTCAGATCCGTCGACGGTGTCGCGGGCGATCGGCGAATTATACCGCGCTGATCTGCGTCCGTCGCTGCCTCGCATCAAAGCCCCCGCGCTCGTCCTCGCTGCATGGATTGGCTATGCGCCTTATTCCAGCCACGCGTTTGCTGAGCAAACCTACGGTGGACAATATGCCGATTTGAAAGGTGTCAGGGTGAAGATCTCGGATACCGCCCGTCATTTCATCATGCTCGACGATCCGCAATGGATGTTCACGCAGATCGAAAACTTCCTTGCCACGCCCGCAGTCAACCCCGTCTCTTCAAGCCCATGAACGGTAACGTAGCACCCTCTGGCGCCCGGGAATCTCGCGGCTGGTCCGTCGCCTACTGGCTCTTTCAGATTCTCGGCTGGGGAGGCTACGTCGCGGTCGGTCTGGCGATGATTCTTCCTCAGGCCGGCCCGCAACCGGTGATTTTGGTCGGTTATGGATTATTCTTTTTCTACAGCATTGGTTTGTCCCACGCCTTGCGCCGCCTCATCAGCAACCGAGAGTGGCTCTCGCTCTCGCCCGGCCAGGCGGCCCTTCGCCTCTTCGTCGCCGCGCTGGTGCTCGGCATCATTTTGGCTGGGTTGATCATCGTGGTGCAAGCGCTCTGGACTTGGTCCTCACCGTTTGCGGTGGGCGCAAGGTTCTTCTTGGTCATGTTGACCAGCACTTTGACGGCCGCGCTTTTTTGGACTGCCGCCTATACGGGAAGCGCCGCCCTGATCCGCGCACGACAAGCGCGGCAGAATGCCCTCACGCTTGAACTGGGGATGCGCGAGGCCCGCCTACTGGCGTTGGAAGCACAACTCGCCCCGCATTTCCTCTTCAACTGTCTGAACAGCCTGCGCGGCATGATCGTGGAAAATCCTGGACAAGCCCAGGACATGGTTACACGGCTCGCGAATATTCTCCGCCATAATCTGCTGCGCGATTCCAGTCCGTCGCAAACGTTGGGTGAGCAAATTGAGTTCACCACCGATTATCTGGCGCTGGAATCCGTCCGCTTCGAAGAGCGGTTGCGCACACGATTCACCGTGGCGGCCGACACCCGCGCGTGTATTATTCCGGCGATGTTGCTGCAGACCTTGGTCGAGAATGCGATCAAGCACGGGATCGCGCACTTGCCCGATTCGGGCGAGATTGCGATCACCACGCGATTCGAGGACAGTATGTTGGTGATCACAGTGGAGAACACCGGGGCGCTCGCGTCATCGCCCAAGGGTTCGACGCGAGTCGGGATGAAGAATCTTCGTGAGCGGCTCCGCGTGCTGCATGGACCCGGGGCGACGCTCGAGTTGACTGAGACAGGCAAGGGTATGGTTTGCGCGACGGTGCGGATACCGGGATTGGCGGTGAAGTGAGGATGCGTTCCCAGTGGGTCTGATACCCCAGAGCAGAGTTTAGGGTTGGTGGGAGTGTAGCGGCGAGCGCCAGCAAGCCGACGTACCACGACTCGCTGGCGCTCGTCGCTACGCGAAAAAGAAGAGAATGATATGTCCGGTATGGATGGTCTTGATCAAATGCCCCGGAGCTTGCTCCGGGGATCTTTACTTGGTTTGTCCTCAAGGTGGAACCCGGCCTCTGGACGGGTTCATTCAATGAACCGCAGGAGAAAACGCGTCCGGGAGGACGCGTTCCACCTCATTGCCCGTAGATCGCAAGAATAACCCTGCCGCCGTTCATCATTTTGTGCCGCCATTCGCCCGTTTCCACCCGTCTGCCCGGGCTAAATCCGCTTTTCTGCCCATGCACTTAAATCATCAACCAACCATACTCATGAAAATCAACTCACTCAAATCCGCCTTCTGTTCTTCCGCCTATAACATCGACCATAAATCAGGCTTTCGCCTTTCTCTTCGCCCGCTCACGTTCGGCCTGACGATTGGACTCGGCGTCGGCCTCGCCACAAAAAATGTGGGCGTGGGCATTGCTCTCGGTGTGGTCTTTGCCGTCGTTAACGGTGCCTTCGGCCGCCGGGCCGAATAAATCGATAGCCATTTCATTTCCACCACCACTCGCATCATGACAACCACCGCCACTACCCTGACCCTCGATCAACAGCTCGCGGCGTTCCGCCAAAACCGGTTTCTCAGCATGCCGATCACAGGCATGCTGGTCTGGGCGGGCATCGGTATCGCCGGCGCTCTTTTGCCCGAGTGGCAAGCCGTACTCGCCACCTATCTCGGCACCGGCGCGATCTTTTATCTCGCTCTGCTGGTCGCCAAACTCACGGGCGAGGATATCCTTGGACGAAAACGCCCGGGGAACTTTTTTGACAAAATATATCTGTCAGCGCTGGTGATGTCGCTCCTCGTCTTTGCTTTGGCGATTCCATTTCAGTTTCAAAATCAGTCGTCCGTGCCGTTGACCGTCGGCGTACTCACCGGACTGATGTGGCTGCCCTTTTCCGTCATAGCCGGCCACTGGGTCGGGTATTTTCACACTCTCGCTCGGACCGTGCTGCTCGTCGCCGCCTGGTTCCTGTTTCCCGCGCACCGTTTCACCGTCCTTCCGGCAATCATTGTCGCCCTCTATCTTATCTCCATCATTGCGCTCGCCCGCCGCTGGAGCGCCCTCAACGCTTCTCCACTCTAAGCCATGAACAACTCAGACAAAGACACTCGCTTTCGCTTTTCTCTCCGGCCTTTCACGTTCGGGATGACGATCGGACTCGGTATCGGTCTCGCGACAAAGAATGTCGGAGTGGGCTTGGCGGTTGGCATCGTCTTCGCCGTGATCTTCGGTGCTTTCGCCCGCCGGCCCGAGTGACGCAAGAATCGTTGCGACCAACATTATCCCAGTCACACCACCGCCATGAAAGCTCTCCTCATTGACGACGAACGCATCGCCCGCGCCGAGCTGCGCCGGTTGCTCGGTGCGCATCCGGAAATTGAAATCATCGGAGAAGCGCGCAACGGCAAGGAAGCATTGGAGCAGATTGCCGCGCTGGCCCCCGAGGTTATTTTCCTGGATATCCAGATGCCCGGCATGTCGGGGTTTGAATTACTGGAACGCCTCGATGAACCGCCGCAGGTCATCTTTACCACGGCCTTTGACCAGCATGCGTTGAAGGCGTTCGAGGCGAACGCGCTGGATTATCTGCTCAAGCCCATTGCCCCGGAGCGACTCGCCAATGCGCTGACGAAACTTTCACCCGTGCGGGCAGTGCCGGTGGCTCCGGCTACAACTTTGGCCCCGCCAATTACGCCGTTGGATCGCGTCTTTGTACGCGATGGTGATCGCTGTTGGATGGTGCAATTTTCCGAAATCGTCCTGTTGGAATCCGAGGGAAATTATACGCGGGTTTTCTTTGGCACCAACAAACCGCTGATTCCCCGTTCGCTCGCAGTCCTCGAAGAACGGCTGGATCCGGCGATTTTTTTTCGCGCCAGTCGGCAGCACCTGGTGAACCTGCGGGCGATTGAACGCATCGACCCCGGTATATCCGACAACCTCATTGTATCCGTGAAAGGCGGACACAAGATCGACATGTCGCGGCGGCAGTCACTGCGCTTGCGCGAAATGATGTCGCTGTAGGGTGGGTGGGGTAGGGCGGGACCGCTGGGCCCGCCGCAGGTGGGTGAATTCGTCGCCGCGTTTGAAGGCGCAGACCGAAAACGTGGTGATTGTCGCGGGCGAACCACGTTGTCGCTATCGCTCCAACGCGGCTACCAATCAGAGCCAAGCGCGTTGCGACAACGCGATCCATTTCCTACACCGCCTTCGGCCACCACTGGTAGAGGAAGAAATAGACCAGCACGCCGGTCACGGAGACGTAATACCAGATAGGGAAGGTGAATTTCGCCCAGCGTTTGTGGGCGACGAAATCACCCTTGATGGCAAAGAGAAAGGTGCGGGGCACGAGATAGGCGATGGCGATCGCGAGGATGATGTGCGAAATCAGCATCATGTAGTAGATCGTACGGATGACCCCTTGGCCGCCGAAAGGCGTGTGCATGCCGCGCATCAAGATTTTCTCGATGACGTAGCCGACGAGAAACACCGCCGAGACGACACCGGCAGTCAGCATCATGGCGCGGTGTGACTCCTTTTTGCCCTGCTTAATGAAGATGAAGCCCAGTGTGATGAGGACGGTGGCAATGGCGTTGAGTGTGGCAAGCAACGGGGGGAGGTCGTGGATGGTCATGAGGAAGAAAGGCTGAAGGACTGAATAACTGAAGGGCTGAAATGTTTTGTCGGAGCCTGCTTGCAGGCGACCCGCGCGATGTCGGTCGGCGAATATTCTTTGTCGCCTGTAAACAGGCTCCTACAATTTGAAAAAGAATCGATCGGCCACGAGCGCGCCGAGGAGGAGCGGGAGGTAGCCAAGCGTGATGTGAAACAGCCGGCGGGCTTCGGTTTCTTGTTTTTCTGGATTCAAAAATTTGCAGGCGGATTGCAGCATCCACAGGCCAAGCACCACGGCCACTCCACCGTAATACCACGAACAATACCCAAGGAGCGTGGGCAGGAGGCTGGAGGTGATTAGCAGGCCCGTCCAAATAACCGTCCAGCGGGTGAGGGTCACGCCGCTCGGATCAGTGACGGAGAGCATGGGCATACCGGCGGCGGCGTAGTCCTTGCGGTAGGTCCACGCCAAGGCGAAGAAGTGCGGCATCTGCCACGTGTACATGATGGCGAAGAGCGCCCAGCCCAGCCCGGGATTGCTGCGGCCGGCGGCGGCCCAGCCGATCATTGGAGGAAGAGCACCGCTGATGGCGCCGATTTCGGTATTCCAACGCGACCAGCGTTTGGCCGGCGTGTAGAGGGCGAGATAGGCGACGATGGTGGCGAGGGCGAGAAAGGCCGACATGCCATTGACCAATTTAAAGAGCACGATCAGGCCGGCGAGGCAGAGGATCCAGCCCAGCACAAAAGCGGAGCCGGGGGCCACGACGCCGATTACGATGGGGCGGTTGGCAGTGCGTTTCATTTTCGCATCGGTGTCGCTTTCCATCCACATGTTCAACGTCGCCACACCCGCCGCGCAGAGGGCGGTCCCGAGCATGACGAGAAACGTGCGCGGCCAATCCAAATAGGAATACGGCACGGCGGCCAAATAACCAATCGTTCCGGTGATCACCGACATGAAACTCAGCCGCGGCTTGGTCAGTTCAAGATAATGCCGCCAGGTCGCCCGTACCGGGACGGTTGCGGTGGTGGGGCTTGGGGTCTGTTCGCTGGTCTGGGTCATGTTGGGGAGGAGGCGGGAGTTTCGACCGTATCGCGATGAAGAATAAACGTGACCAAAAACGTGACGGCGAGCGTCAATGCGCCGACGACCACATGGCCGGTAGTGACGACCACGCTGCGGCCGGTCCAGATGATGTATGCGCCGAGGGTGATTTGCAGGGCAATGAGTGCGACGAGCAGGAAGCTCGAAGCGCGGAGTCGGGGACTGAGCGTTTTTTCGCGCCACAGGACGTGACCGTAGGCCAGGATTCCGACACCGAGGAGGGCGGCGAGGACGCGGTGGGTGAATTGCAGCACGACGCGGTAGTCCCACGTGGCTGGAAGCAGGTGGCCGTCGCTGGTGGAGAGAGGGAAGGTGGAAATTGCCATGCCCGCGAAATTGTGGCGCATGGTGGCGGCAACGGTGAGTTGCGCGAAAAGCAGGACCAGGCACCACGCACCGATCTGGCGCACGCGTTTGCTGGGCGTGGCACTGGCTCCGGCATGGCGTTCGATCCACGTTTGGGAGAGACCGGCGGCGATGGCGAAGAGCAGGCAAACGTAGATATGGGCCAGTATCCCGTGAGGAATGCGGAGCAGCTGGCCGAGCGACATCTCGAAGCCGGGAAGGTGCGTTGCATCGAGCTGCACCCGCCGACCGCCAATATAACCCTGCACGAGCACGGCACCGAGTGCCCACCAGCTCAGTCCGCGCAGCCACCGGCGTTCCTCCGCAAAATGCAGCCAGACGACCAATATTACGGTGATCAATCCCATCGCCGCGCCGGAGAGTCGGTGAGAGTGTTCGGCAAATTTATCGATCTCGGTCAGCCAGCCGTGCGGGTTGACCGAGCCGTTGGATAACGGCCAATCGGAAAACGCCATGCCCGCACCGATGGTGGTGGTGAACGCGCCCAGCGTCACCAGCACAAAGACCCAAACACTGCCGAGCTTGGCGAACGAGGCGAGCGCGGGATTGTATTGGGACGAGCGCTTCATGCGGTTTGAAGGTGGAGCCCGGCCTCTGGATGGGCTTCCGGCTGCGGGGATGCGGCAAACTCGTCCGGAGGCCGAGTTCCACCTGAACCCAGTATCCCGGAAAATTTGTAGGAGCCTGCTTGCAGGCGATTCTGGGCTGTGTCCGTCAGTGGGCGTGCTGAATCGCCTGCAAGCAGGCTCCTACAAATTAGAGTTGTAGGTACGAGAGGGGAAATTTGGCAGTGGGCAGCGCGCATCTTGGTGAAAACGGGAAAGTCAGCCTTCGTGGCGACCGGGCGCAAACCTTTTGACAATTTCCTTGGTTGGCAAATGTGTGTTCAGGATGAAGCCCTGTTATTCGACTGCCAGCCGACTGGCGATCTCCCTGCTTATGACTGTCCTGGCCTTGACGGGCTGCCAGAAACGCGAGTCTACCGCGAATGCTACGGCGGCAGTTGCACCGGTTGCCCAAGAGAAGCGTTACGTACTTAAGGGCGAAATCGTCAGTGTGAAGCCGGCCGAGCAGGTGTTGATTATTCATCACGAGGCAATTCCTGATTACATGCCCTCCATGACCATGGAATTTAAAGTGGGGCAGGGCGACGTGGCCATTGCCCGGGCGGGTCAGCGTATCCGGGGCGAGATGTATGTGAAGAACGGCGATATCTTCCTCGGAAAAATTTGGCCCGACGATACCCAGGCTGTGGCTGCGATTGACGCCGCCACCCATGCCCTGACGCAGGACACCGCGATGCGCGGCAAGGGCGCTTACCGGGAAATCGGCGAGACGGCGCCGGAGTTTACTTTGTTCGACCAGGAAGGCCGGCCCGTGGCGATGAGCCGGTTTCGCGGCAAGCAGGTGATGCTGAACTTTATTTTCACCCGCTGTCCCATCGCGAACATGTGTCCGGCCGCCACGATGCGGATGGTGGCCTTGCAGAAAGCCGCGCGTGAGGCCGGCATCACCAATCTTGAGCTGGTCTCGATTTCTTTCGATCCGGCCAACGATACGCCCGGCGTGCTGAAGGAATATGCGGCCGCGCGCGGCATCGATACCAGCAACTTTACTTTGCTGACGGGACCGGATGCGGCGGTGCGCCATCTGCTCGCGCAAATGGGGATTATCCGTGAATTCGAAGGCGAGACGATCAAGCACACGCTCGCTACTCTGCTGATCAATAAACAGGGACAAATTATCCACCGCGTCGATGGCAGCCAGTGGACCATCCAGGATTTTGTCAGCCGGATGCGCCAAGAATGAGCGACGCTATCGACAAATTGTTGGGTGAACAACCGGACGATCCCGGGGCGAAGTCGTCGGTGTCTGTGCGTCAAAAACGACAGGTGATAATTATTACCGCCGTCGCACTCGCGCTGTATTTTTTCATGCGTTGGTTGCCGACGGGCACGAATCTCAACCACATGGATTTCCGTCTGACGGATAAGAACGCCATCGAATTTTGTGATCCCGTTAATCCGCAATTCATCCCTGTAATCGCCGCGAAGTCGCCGGTCGTGATGACGCTGAAAAGCGAGACGCCGCCCGCGTACAAAAAGGAAACGCATTTCACCCTCACCATGCGCACGGCGGGAGGGAAACCGATTGGCCCCGCCGATCTGCTCGTCGCGCATACGCAAAAACTGCATCTGCTCATCGTCGATCCTACGCTGTCGGATTATCAGCATATTCATCCCGTGCCCGGTGGGCGCGCGGGCGAATGGGAGTTTGACTTCAAACCCGGGCGTTCGGGCGAATATCGCGTGTTTGCGGATTTCACCCCGTTGGCGACGCAGCGCGGACTTTATGCCTCGGTCGATTTCACCGTGCCGGGCGACGTAGCTCACGTCATGCAGACGCCCAACACGACGGCGCAATCGAACAACTTGAATTTTGAGCTCGTGTTACCCGGCCGTTTTCGTGCGGGGAAATCAGTTGATTTGATCGTACGCATCCAAAGTGCGGGTAGCGAAAAAAAGCCGGTGCCGTTGAAGCCGGTAATGGGGGCGTTCGCGCACGTGGTGGCATTTGACGAACAGCGCAGTGGCTTCGCGCATTTGCACCCGCAGCAGATCGATCTGAGTAAGCCGCCCGATGCGGTGAAACCAGAGCTGGCTTTTAAAGTACTGATTCCGCAGCCCGGTCGCTACGTGATTTGGGCACAGGTGAAACTGGGACAGGAAGAAGTCTTTGTTCCCTTCTGGGTCGATGTGCTACCTGCAGGGAAGGATGATGCTCCGGTGTTGCCCAAGGAAAACTCCAGCGAGCCAAAGGAGAAGGGTGAGGACGGTGGCCGCGATCGAGATAGCGATGAGAGTATCGGGTGAGAGGCGTCCGGCTGGTTCGGCCGTAGCGCAGGCTTCCAGCCTGCACCGGGCGGAGGCAGGCAAGGATGCCTGCGCTACGTCAGCTCTTACGCCCGCTCGCCGGAAAATTCGAGCGCTTCGTCATTGATCAAGTCCAAGTGTCGGCCGAGTTGGGAGCCGGGAAAGCTGCCGAAATGGCCGGGGTAGCAACGCAACAATCCTTCGCGGGCGAGACGCACGATGCTGCGATGGTTTTGCTCGGGGTCGTTGCAGTAGTAGTGCGGGCGGGCTTGATTCGGCCAGAGGAGACTGCCCCGCAAAACATCGCCGATGATCGCTTCACCACTGGCCAGAACGACCGAGATGGACCCGGGCGTGTGTCCGGGCGTGGGCAAAACATGACCGCGCAGTCCGTAAGGCTCGAGGGAAATACCCTCGTTGAAAACCAAGTCGGGCTCGAAGGCTTCAAAAGGTTCATCGACGAAGGGCCGCAGCAAACGACCGAAGTTACTTTGCGCGGCGAGCACGCCGTTGCGGCCGTGGCGCACGAGTTCGAGATCGCCCGCGTGCATTGCCACTTGGGCCTTGCTGAGCCGGCGCAACTCGGCGGCGCAACCCGCGGAGGAACTGTGACCGTGGGTGAGGAGGATCAGCGCGAGCTGTTCCACTTTGACGCCATGGTGCTTGAGTGCGGCGAGGATGCGCCGCAAATCCCCGGGCGCACCGGTATCAACCAGCACGGGCTTGTCGCCGAGCAGGAGATAACAGTTGGAAATCGCGCCTTTGATTCGGATGAGCATGGGAAAACTAATGTGGATTGGCCTCGGAGCAAAACCCGTAGCCGCGTTGGAGCGAATGCGACAACGTGGTCCTGTCGCGATGCCATCCACGTTTACGGCCTGCGCCCTCAAACGCGGCTACTTCTGAGTAGTCCGCGGTTTGCCCGGATTGGGATGTGTCGTTGTGCATGAGTAGCGGTACGGTGTGACAATTCAAAATTTCAGATGCTTCACCGCGACACCTTTGTTGATCAATTGTTGCAGGGAATCGATGCCGATGCGCAAATGGAGGGCGACGTGCTCGTCGTTCACGCGGCGGTCGCTGGCCTCGGTCTTCACGCCTTCCGGTGTCATTGGCTCGTCGGAAACGAGGAGCAGCGCGCCGGTGGGAACTTCGTTGGCGAAGCCGGTGATGAAGACCGTGGCGGTTTCCATGTCGACGGCCATGGCGCGGATTTTTGTCAGGTATTTTTTGAAATCGATGTCGTGTTCCCAGACGCGGCGATTGGTGGTGTAGACGGTGCCCGTCCAATAATCGCGGTTATGCTCCTGAATCGTGGTGGAGATGGCTTTCTGCAGGGCGAAGGCGGGCAGGGCAGGCACCTCGGGCGGAAAATAATCGTTACTCGTGCCTTCACCACGGATGGCGGCAATGGGCAAAATCAGATCGCCCAGTTTCGCGCGGTGCTTGAGTCCGCCGCATTTGCCGAGAAAAAGCACGGCTTGAGGACTGATCGCGCTGAGCAAATCCATCACCGTGGCGGCGGTCGCGCTGCCCATGCCGAAATTAATAATCGTGATGCCGTTGGCCGTGGCGTTGGTCATCGGCTTATGCCGGCCATGCACGGGCACATGATGCCATTGGGCGAACAACTCGACGTAGTGATCGAAGTTGGTGAGCAGGATGTAGTGACCAAAATCCTTGAGCGCGACGCCCGTATAGCGGGGTAACCAGTTCTTCACGATTTCCTGCTTGGTATTTAAGATCGGGTCATGGGGCGTGGCGGCGTTTTCGCGCGTATGGGCCGTGACGGATTTTTTCGAGGATTTGCGTGGAGGGGTCTTGGCCATGGGAGGGAAACCAGTTTGTTTTGAGCAGATTATTCATCAGGCGGCGGATGGCAATCTGTGTTCTTGCGTGGCGGTGGTGTGGGCTCGCGTTGACCGCCTGAGATTGCTCGCAACCGGGCAGCCTCTTCGGGGGCGATCCCGCTGTTTTTAGCAGGGTTTATTTCATCAAGTATCGCCGTTTTTGGCCGTATATATGACAAGGGATGGGCTGAGCTGCTCATGCCGATCTTGATTATTCATTAGTAAGTAGCGTTGACCGTTTGCCTGCCGGGAAATTGTAATTACAAGTTCACACACTTCATGTTGCCCCTCCGCCCCGAGACTATCACCGCTTGGTTCCACTGCTCCAGCAAACAAGTTTTATCCCAGCGCATGGTGTTGGGCTTGATCACCGCGCTCTTGCTGCCGGTGCCCGTGCGCGCCGCTGAACCGGTTCTGGAATCTTTCCATCAGGAGGTCGCGCCGATCCTCGATAAATATTGCTACGACTGTCATGGCAACGGGCACAAAAAAGGCGGTGTCTCGTTGGATGAATTTGATAGCGAGGCGACGGTGCAGGACCCGGCACTTTGGCAGCGGGTCCTCAAGAATACCCGTTCGGGGATTATGCCGCCGGCGGATGAAACGCCGTTGCCACCGGAGCTGACCGAGAAGGTTGCCCAATGGATCAAACTCAAAGCTTTTGGGCTGGATGCGCGGCAACCCGATCCAGGAAAAGTCACGGTGCGCCGGCTGAACCGTGTGGAATATCACAACACCATCCGTGAATTGACCGGCTTCGACTACGATACACAGATTGAGTTTCCCGCCGATGACACCGGTCATGGGTTCGATAACAATGGGGATGTGCTGACCATTTCACCAATGTTGTTGGAAAAATATCTGGATGCGGCCCAGACCATCGTTTCGTCCGTGGTGCCGACAAAATCCAAGAGTGTGGCGGAATATTTCATCGAGGGCCGGTCCTTTGTCGCGGCACCGCTGGTGGCCGCGCCCGTGCAGCCCGCCGCCGCCATCGCGACGCCTGCGGGCGAAGCAGGCAAGCCACTTGCACCTGAGTTTAAGCATCCGGCCCCTGTCGTGTATGATAAAGCACTCGATCTCTCTTATTATACTCCGGCGTCAGTGGCCACGACCTATCAAGCGACCCAGGCGGGAAAATACCGGGTACTGGTTGATCTGAAAGCGATCGAGCGCTATGTGGATAACGAATTCGACTACAACCGCTGCCGATTTGTTTTCAAAGTCGATGGGCAGACCTTGCTCGAGCGGGAATTTGTGCGCGAAGGAGAGAAATCGTTTAAATTTAATTATGAGCGCGACTGGACGGTGGGTAAGCACGAACTGGTTTTTGAAATCCAACCGGTCGGTTCCGAGCGCGAACAAAAGCGATTGCTGCGGATCAGGCTGAACGGCGTGACCGTGCAAGGACCCGAGGCCAAGGAATACTGGGTACAATCGAAAGGTTATACGAACGTGTTCCCGCGTGCGGTACCACGGACGGCGAAGGCCCGCCGGGTATATGCGCGGGAGTTGCTCGGCAAATTCGCGACCCGGGCGTTCCGTCGTCCGGTCGATGCGGTCACGGTCGATCATCTGGTGGCGTTGGCCGAGAGTGTTTATGCGCAACCTCAGAATACTTTTGAGGCGGGCATCGCCCAAGCGATGGTGGCGGTGCTGGCATCGCCACGGTTTATTTTTCGCGAAGAGGAGTCGGAGCCGATCAATCCCGGGCAGGTGTATCCGCGGGTGGATGAGTACGCTTTGGCTTCGCGACTTTCTTATTTCTTCTGGTCGTCGATGCCCGATGACGAACTCTTTCGCCTCGCCGGCACCGGTCAACTGCGGGCTAATCTGCCGGCTCAAGTGACGCGGATGCTGCGGGATTCTCGTTCGGCTCAATTTGTCCGGAATTTCATCGGCCAGTGGCTGCAAGCGCGCGACATCCCGACGGTGCAAATTAACGGGGTGGCGGTTTTTGTCCGGGAACATCCGGATCCCGCCTTGGAGAAAGCATTTGATGATTTCCGTAAGATCAGCCCGATCCCGGATGACAAACGCACCCCCGAGCAAGTCGAGGCCATCGCGAGCGCCATGAAGATCTATTTCGCCTCCCAGCGTGTGCCCAAGCCGCAGCTCACCCCGGAATTACGGGAAGCCATGCAGCAGGAAACCGAAATGAGTTTTGCTTACCTGCTGAAGGAAGATCGCAGTCTGTTGGAACTCATCGAATGCGATTACACTTTTCTGAACGAGGATCTCGCGAAGCACTATGGCATCAGCGGCGTCACCGGAAAGGAGATGCGCAAGGTGCAGCTCGCGCCCGACAGTCCGCGCGGCGGTGTCCTCACTCAAGGGACGACCCTTGCGGTTACGTCGAATCCCACCCGCACTTCGCCGGTGAAGCGGGGCGTATTTATTCTCGGCGCCATTCTCGGCACTCCTCCGGCTCCGCCGCCGCCCAATATTCCGCCGTTGGAAGACGCCGCCAGTCCGGAAAAACTCAAGCAGATGACACTGCGCGAAACGCTGGCCCTCCATGCGGAAAACCCGCTCTGCCGCTCCTGCCATAGCCGGATGGATCCGCTCGGGTTGGCCCTGGAAAATTTCAACGCCATGGGAGCGTGGCGTACCGTCGAGCTCAAGCGCCCGGTCGATCCGGCCGGCACGCTCATCACCGGTGAATCGTTTGCGGACATTCGCGAATTGAAACACGTCCTTGCGACCAAACATCGTCGTGACTATTATTATTGTCTCAGTGAAAAATTACTCACGTACGCCCTGGGTCGCGGCCTCGACTACCATGATACTATTACGGTGGATCAATTGGTGGCGCAGCTGGAAGCGGCCAATGGTCGTCCCTCGGCGCTGCTGCAAGGCATCGTGAACTCCGCACCTTTCCAACTTCGCCGCCCACTTGTTCCTGTGCAAACAGCCAATCAATCCCCCGCTCCTGCATCTCCCCCCCAGGGTTAAACCTAACGCCACCCCGATCATGACTACTCCCGAAAATTCCGCCCTCGCTCAATACTTCACCGGCATGAGCCGCCGCAATTTCCTGCGCGGCATGGGTGCCTGCATCGCCTTGCCCGCCTTCGGTTCGTTGCTGCCTGCGCGGCTCCTGGCGACTGAAACCGCGCTCCAACTCGCGACGACCGCGACCGGCGCTCCGCTCCGCACCGCGTTCGTGTTTTTCCCCAATGGTGCCATTCCTTCACGCTGGTGGCCGGAGGGCGGCCTGACTGATTTCAAATTGAATGCGACATTGCAACCGCTCGAAGGCATGCGGAAGCATGTGCAGGTTTTTAGCGGTTTGGCCCATGCCAATGCGAATCCCGGCAAGGATGGGGGCGGTGATCATGCGCGCGGCAACAGTGTTTTTCTCACTGGAGTACGCTTGAATAAAAGCGCGACCGATGTGCGAGCCGGCATTTCCATTGATCAGGTGATTGCCAATAAAGTGGGTCATCTGACGCGGTTTCCGTCGCTGGAACTGACCTGCGACGCCGGACGCAAATCCGCCGATTGTGATTCGGGATATTCGTGCGCCTACGTCTATAATGTTGCCTGGCAATCCCCGACCACGCCGATGACACCCGAGGCCAATCCTCGACTGGTCTTCGAACGCATGTTCGGTGCTGGTGTTCACGGGGAACGCGCGGCCAATGCCCAGCGGCGAATGATTGATCGGCGTTCGGTGTTGGATTTCGTCCTCGACGATGCGCGGCGGATGCAGAGCCGGCTGGACGTGAGCGACCGGAGTAAGTTGGACCAATATCTCACCGGTGTGCGCGAGGTGGAGACCCGCATCCAAAAAGCGGAACGCTTTGGCGCGAATGTCGATCCTACCGTCGTCACTCCTTCCGGCATTCCGACGGCCCATGCCGAGTACGTGGAATTGATGTACGACATGATGCTGCTCGCATTCCGGACTGACTCGACGCGCGTGGCCACTTTTATGCTCGGACATGATGGGGACAATCGTTCCTTCAGTGATATCGGCATCTCCGAGGGGCACCACGATCTCTCGCACCATCAGAACAATGCCGAGCGCGTCGAAAAGGTTGCGCAAATTGACCGTTGGTATGTGGAGCAATTCGGCAAGTTCCTGCAAAGAATGGAAGCGACGCCGGACGTGGATGGACATTCCCTGTTGCACAATTCCCGCATCATTTACGGCAGCGGCAACGCGGATGGGAACAAGCACACGCATGAGAATTTGCCTGTGTTACTGGCCGGCGGAGGCGGTGGTTTGCTAACCGGTGGTCGCTACGTGAAGCACGAAAACCAGCCGATGAGTAATCTCTTCCTCAATCTCGCCGAGACTGCAGGAGTGACCGGCCTCGCCCGTTTCGGTGATTCGACAACGAGGCTCAGTAATGTGTAAAGCAACGGGTGACCTTTTGAGCTCAAAGGAAACCGTTAATAGGGGCCGTGTAGCCCGCCTCACGCATATTTGGGCCTCATTTCCTAAGTATTATCGTTTTGTACAACACCGCTTGGCAAACCGGCGGCTTTATGTACTTTTGCTCGCATGTTCATCGATGAAACCAAAATTAAGGCCCTGGCGGGCGACGGAGGGCGCGGATGCTCGAGCTTTCGGCGCGAGAAATATGAGCCGTGGGGGGGGCCCAACGGTGGCGATGGCGGCAAGGGCGGCGATGTCGTGCTCCGGGGGGAGGACGACCAGAATAATCTCATTGATTTCAAATATAAGCCGCATTGGACCGGAGAGCGGGGTGGCCATGGTACAGGTAAGGACTGTAATGGTCGCGAGGGTCGTCCGGCGGTGCTGCGGGTGCCCCTCGGGACCATTGTCTATCGCTTGGATACGGGCGAGGTCGTGACGGAAATTCTCCATGACGGACAGGAATTTGTTTTGTGCAAAGGAGGGAAGGGCGGGTTTGGTAACACGCGTTTCAAATCCTCGATCAACCGGGCCCCGCGCAATACTGGTTCGGGCGAGGCCGGTGAGCAGGGTGAATACAAACTTGAATTGAAGAGCATCGCGGATATCGGACTCGTGGGGTTCCCCAATGCGGGCAAGTCGTCCCTCACGAATTTGATCACGAATGCCCGGCCCAAAACCGCGCCCTATCCGTTCACTACGCTGCATCCCCAGATCGGTATCATCGACTATCTCGATACCTACGAGAGGCTCATTCTCGCCGATGTCCCCGGACTGATTGCGGGGGCAAGTGAGGATAAGGGATTGGGGCACCGTTTTCTTCGGCATATCGAACGCTGCGCACTGTTGCTGATCATCGTGGATATGGCGGGCACGGATGGACGCGATCCGCGCGATGACTACAAACAACTCTTGAGTGAGTTGAAGCTATATGATCCGGCGCTGTTGAAAAAACCGCGGCTGGTGGCGGCCAATAAAATGGACGAAGAAATTTCCATTCCCAATCTGAAGAAATTTAAGAATCGCTATAAAACGGTCGAGCTAGTGCCAATTTCTTGCCTTACTGAAGAAGGAATTCCGCGGTTGAAAAAAGAACTGTTAAAACGGGTGAAGCTTTTGCGTCGGGAGCAAAAAAAATCGCCAAAGGTGAAGAAGGCATCTAGCGAGTAACCAGTGTCCACGACCAATTCCCCCTTTAAATCCAGCACGACTTCAGCCGCGCCTTTCAATCCGGTTTCGGAGCAGCGGCAACTATTGATGCGGGCTAATCGGCTCTTGGGCTCGGCTTTGATCGAGCACAGTTTGGTGAAGTTTGAGGATTTGGAAGTGGCGAACGAGCGGTTGTTGGAATTATCCGCCAAGGGAGATTATCGGCAGGCTTCGGTGCTCGGTATCTTGATCAATGAGAAGAAAGTGCTCAAAGAAGAGGACGTGATTCACCTCGCGCAGGAAGAACAGGGACTCGGCGCCGTGGATCTGCGCCACTACGATGTGCCGGAAGACATCCGCAAAGGGCTCGATTTGTCCATGTGCTGGGCCACGTGGACGGTCCCGTATGATCGGGAGGAAGATTTTCATTTTGTAGCGACCGCTTATTATTTTAGCCAGGCGGTGCGCACTTATTGGGAAAAGAAACTGAAAGGCCCGATTATCTGGCAGACGACTTCGATGGAGATCATCGCGGATTTCCTTGATCGCCAACAAACGGACCGTGATGAGCAGCTTAAAAACACCCCTCTCCGTCCCAGTCCCAGTCCTTCGACTACCTGACCATGCCACTCGGCCGCATCCAGACTCAGATCATTGATAAGCTTGAGGAGATGGGGAAACTCCTTGAAGAGCAGAAAAGTGAACTGCTCTCACGCCCCGATGAACTCACGGGCGATCAGCTCGACGCGCTGCTTCAACTCGATTTCAAGATCACGCCCTTTCAGCTGCATCTCGCAAAATGCCGCGCGCTGGGCCTCACGCCGTTTAATGTCGCCCGCTACAAGTTGCACAATGCTACTTTCGAGCGCGTCGATCTCGAGTTTTGCCAGAAGAACAACATCCTCCCCGTCGGCCAGGTGGGTAATATGTTTCTGGTCGCCTTCTCGAATCCCTTCGACACCACCGTCGCCACTAAAATCCAAGAGAAGACCGGGTTGCGGGTGATCCGTCTGCTCGGGCGAGATCAGGATATTCGGGAGAAACTTAAGAAGGATCAAGGCCGTGAAGATGTGCGGTTTTCCGACGTAGTGGATCAGCTTGGCGCTGAGTTCACCGATACCGAGGTCGACATCAAAGATGAAGATCTCGAGAGCGAGGAATCCGCCCCCATCATTCAGCTGGCCAATCGCATTATCGAGGACGCCTATTTCGTGGGAGCATCCGATATCCACATCGAACCATGGGAGAAGGAAGTGGTCGTCCGGTATCGCGTCGACGGTTTGACGCAGGAGAAACTACGGCTGCCGATCAAGGTCATGGGTGCGCTCGTGGCGCGACTTAAGATCATGTGCAATCTGGATATTGCGGAACGCCGACTCCCGCAGGATGGGCGTATTATCTTCAAGCAGTTCACCAAAAAGAACGTGGATATCGATTTGCGTGTTTCCACGGCGCCGTTGAATCACGGAGAAGGCATCGTGATGCGTATCCTCGACAAGCAAAAGTCTACGTTACCGTTGCCTTCACTCGGTTTTTCCGAGGCAAATCTGGCCCGCTACCGTGATTGTATCCGGCAACCCTATGGCATGATATTGCATTGCGGGCCTACCGGCTCGGGAAAGTCGATGACGCTCTATTCGGCGTTGGGCGAGGTGAACACAATCGATGTCGTTATTCGTACCGCCGAAGATCCGATTGAGTACACTTTGCCCGGCATTAATCAGATGCAGATGCACCGGCAAATCGGGCTGACTTTTGCCACGGCCCTCCGCTCGTTCCTGCGGCAAGATCCCGACATTATTTTGGTGGGTGAAATTCGCGACAAGGAGACGGCCAATATTGCGGTTGAGGCCGCGCTCACCGGTCACTTGCTCATTTCCACCCTGCACACCAACGATGGGCCTTCGACGATCGCCCGTCTGACCGACATGGGGATTGAACCGTTCATGATTTCATCGTCGCTGGTGTGCGTGTGTGCCCAACGTTTGATGCGACGGGTCTGTAAATCCTGCCGACAAGCATACATCCCGGAAGGTCGAGAAAAAGATGTGATGCAGAAAGCGATTGGGTGGAGCGATCAGATCTACAAGGCCAGTGCGAAGGGTTGCCCCAAGTGCAATGGCACCGGTTATAAGGGCCGAACTGGCATTCATGAGCTCATGGTCACAAATGATGAGCTCATCGCCGGTATTAATAAGGAAATGGAAACCGCCGAGCTCAAAAAAATCGCGATGCGTGGCGGAATGAAGACCCTGCACCAGGATAGTATGCTCAAGGTCAAGGAAGGCATCAGCACGATGGCTGAAGCGCTGAGTATCGTCCCGCAAGATATGGAACTGCGCGGGTAGCCCGCTTAAATACACACACTCATTTGTCATCGCGAGCCCGACGCAGTCGGGTGTGGCGATCCATTGAGGCTGGATTGCTTCGTCGCTACGCACCGCGTAATGACCCTTGACGGACACTACCGCGCCTGCCTCGCGGGGTGAGGGCACCCCCGCCCACACCGGACGAAGCCGAAGCGAGCTTCGGAGTGTTGGACCCACTGGGAATAAAAAAAGCCGCACCCGCGTGCGGCTTTCGAGTGAGTGATTAGTCCGTTTATTTTTTAACGGGAGGAGGAGGCGGCATGGAGGCGAGTGAGCTGGCCCCGGCTTTGAGCCCTACGCTTTCAATCAGGCGC
>JANYCF010000164.1 GCA_025360455.1 Opitutaceae bacterium
GCCGACGGATTTTGTTTTTTCACCGTAGCTGGAGATGCGGATGCAGTCGAGGCGGACGGGGTTGTCGATCTGGCGCATGAGGTCGGCGGTGAACATGATCGCGCCGTTGATGAGCGC
This sequence comes from Opitutaceae bacterium, assembly GCA_025360455.1. Classification (GTDB taxonomy): domain Bacteria; phylum Verrucomicrobiota; class Verrucomicrobiia; order Opitutales; family Opitutaceae; genus Didemnitutus. The sequence continues at coordinate 118 of JANYCF010000164.1, forward strand.
GACGATGGTGAATTCGCCGTCGCCATAGACGACCTTGAGTTCGCGGGCGAGCGAGAGGACGCGGCGTTTGATCTGGGCCTCGGTATAGAGTACGCTGAGGAGATCGGGGTGGATGGCGCGGGGCTTTTTTTTGCTCGGCATGGGGTTGGACAGAGCGAGGCGACGCGGGCGGCGGCTGGCAACCCGTTCCGCGAGGTAGAGAGCAATTCAATGTGTGCAGGGCAACTCACGAGCCACTTCTGACGGCGGAATTTTGACCGCGGATGGAACGGATGTGGCGGATGGGCGACAGCTGACGGAAGTCCATCCGCCTTATCCGTGGAATCCGCGGTGAAGATTAGGGTTTTCGAAGGTGGGCCGGGGAGTAACACCATGGTTGGAAGGGATAGTGGACGCCCCGCGATGCGCCCAGGGTTTATTACTTTGACTCGGCTATGGTCCAAATCTTGCGTCCCGCTCACTGACGCGCGGCATGATTTCCATTCGAATTGAGCAACTGACCAAGCGATTCGGAAACGTCACGGCCCTGCATCAACTCGACTTGAAGATCGAGCCGGGCGAGTTGTTTTTTCTGCTCGGGCCGAGCGGTTGCGGCAAGACGACGCTGCTGCGGAGCATGGCGGGGTTTTATATCCCGGAGGAGGGCCGGATTTTTTTTGGCGACGAGGACGTGACCCGGCTCGCGCCGCACAAACGGAACACGGGGATGATGTTTCAGAGCTACGCGCTGTGGCCGCACATGTCGGTGGCGCAGAACGTGGCATTCGGGTTGGAGGAGCGGAAGGTGGCGAAGGACGAGATCAAGCGTCGCGTCGGCGAGGCGTTGGAATCGGTGCGCATGGGGCCGTATGCGGAGCGCCGGCCGAATCAACTTTCGGGCGGGCAGCAGCAGCGGGTGGCGCTCGCGCGGGCGCTGGTGATCCGGCCGCGGTGTCTGCTCCTCGATGAGCCGCTCTCGAATCTCGACGCGAAGCTGCGGCTTGAAATGCGCACGGAGATCCGGCGCGTGTGCAAGGAGTTCAAGCTCACGACGGTCTATGTAACGCATGACCAAAAGGAGGCGCTGTCGGTGTCGGATCGCATGGCGATTCTCGAGGGCGGGCGGATTTTGCAGGTGGGCTCGCCGCGGGAAATCTACAAGCGGCCGAAGCGAAAGACGGTGGCGAACTTCATCGGCGAGACGGATTTTATCCCGGGAAAACTGCTCGGGATCGAGGGCGACAAGGCCGTGGTGGAAACAGCAGTGGGCCGGTTCGAGGGCATCATGGGCGACGCGCTGGCGAAGCCGGCGGTGGGGGCAAGGGTGACGGTTTCCGTGCGGCCGGAATGCTGGACGATCACGACGGTGCCGGAGTTGCAGAACAACATCCGCGGCGTGATCGGCGATTCGGTTTATCTCGGCGAGATCGGGCAGTATGATTTCGTGAGCAACGGCACGACGGTGAAGATCGTCGAGCGCAACCCGCGCTACGTGGGCACGCGCGCGGCGAGCGGGGAACTGTTTGCCTCGGTCGAGCCGGAAGACGTCGTGGTGCTGGTGGACTGACGAGCGATGCTGAAGCGGGCGGTCATCATCCTGACGCTGGTCGCTACGGTGGCGCTGCCGTTTTTGCTGCGGCCAAAAAAAGCAGGGCAGGAGCGTAGCGACGACACGCTCGTGCTGGTGGGACCGCACAACGAGGCGATTCGACACGAATACACGCAGGGGTTTCGCACGTGGTATCGCGCGCACACCGGTCGGACGGTGGCGCTCGACTGGCGCGTGCTCGGCGGCACGAGTGAGATCGCGCGGTTCATGGAGGGAGAATACACGGCGGCGTTTCAAAATCTGTGGACGCGGAAATTGGGGAAGGAATGGAGCACGGAAGTGAAGGCGGGTTTTCAAAATCCCAAGCTGGCGGCGGACGCGCCGGCGGCGGCGCAGGAGGCGAGGGCGACGTTCATGGCCTCGGAGGCGGGCTGCGGGATCGATCTTTTCTTTGGCGGGGGCACGTATGATTTCGACAAGCAGGCGAAGGCGGGTCGAATCGTGGACAGCGGGATTTTGCAGAAGCATCCCGAGTGGTTTGTGGATGACGTGATCCCGCAGCGTTTCGCGGGCGAGGAATATTGGGACAAGGAAGGGCGCTGGGTCGGCTGCGTGCTCAGCGCGTATGGGATTATTTTTAACCGCGACTCGCTGCGACGGCTCGGGATCGAGCGCGAGCCCGCGCAGTGGTCGGACCTGAAAGATCCGCGGCTCATGGGCGAGGTGGCGCTATGCGATCCGACCAAGAGCGGGTCGATCGCGAAGGCGTTTGAAAACGTGATTCAGCAGCAGATGCAGCGGAGACTGCGCGCGCTGGAGGCGGAAAATCCGACGGGTGACGTGAAGACGCGCGAGGCGCAGGCGGTACGCGAAGGCTGGATCGAGGGGTTGCGCCTGATGCAGATCGTGGGAGCCAATGCGCGCTACTTCACGGACACCTCGCAAAAGCCGCCGATCGACGTGGCGGCGGGAAATTGCGCCGTGGGCATGTGCATCGATTTTTACGGACGGCAGCAGGAGGAAGCGGTGCGCCGGCGGGATGGGTCGGAGCGCATCGGCTATGTTTCTCCGGTGGGCGGGTCGGTGAGTTCGGTGGATCCGATCGCGCTGCTGCGGGGGGCAAAAAACAAAGGGCCGGCGCTGGCGTTTATTGAGTTCGTGATGTCGCTGGAGGGACAGAAGCTGTGGAACTTGAAGCCGGGCACGCCGGGCGGACCGGAGCGGTTCGCGCTGCGGCGACTGCCGGTGCGGAGGGATTTTTATGCGGAACCGAAGTGGCGCGCGCTGCGGAGCGATCCCGGGGCGGAGCCGTTCACGCAGAAGGACCAGCTGGTTTATCGCAATGAATGGACGGGCCGAATTTTTCAGGAAATGTCGGTATCGGCACGACATCTCCGGCGGTTGCGCTAGATGTGCAAGGTCAAATTCATACTAGCACTTTTGATAATACAAGTTTAACAACGGTGAACTGGAATAAAGGAAATATTCAATACACAACTGACAGTTGCCAAGCTTATACGTTTAGTAACGTGCAAGACGGTGGATCGTACACGTTCACAGTTAAAGGGGCTACGTCAGCTCAATGTACTTTTACGATTGCTGGAACGACAGTTCATTACACTCCGTCAAATGGAGTCA
>JANYCF010000176.1 GCA_025360455.1 Opitutaceae bacterium
GTCAAGGCCATCAAGGCCGGTTTGGTGACCAAGGCTTAAGCGCCTTGCTCCACTCCCCTCCTCCTTCAACCCGTAGCCACCCGCTGCGGGTTTTTTCATGGGCTCATTTCAAGCGTGCACGCTACATCCGAAGCTTGGCTCTTTGGGCTTCGCTCTGTGACCTCTACTGCATCTCCTTCTGTCTCGCTGTCTCAAGATTTTTTGGTTTGGGAATGAAAGGGTATTAGGGGCTGGGACAGAAACCCAGTGACTTCGCGGTGCCTTGTTGCTTGGCCGTCATTTCCTCTCCTTCACGATACTCTGGTTTTTGACTCACGCCGCCACTCACGCCTTCCGGCCCCGGATTTTCGCGAAGATTAGCTCCAGCTCTTCGCGGCCCTCAATGCGCATCAACCAAAGCAGAGCTGCGTAGCAACCTGCGGCCACCGGTATAAGGCCGAGCACCACGATGAGATCCCTCACTTTGGGGGCATACGCAAGTTGCGTGACGAGATGTTCGCCTCCCCACACCACCGCTCCCATCAGGACACTCGCTGCCAAGATCTTTCCGAGATTCGGCAATAACGGCGCGAAACCCAATCCATCCAATTTGCGCGAAAGCCGGGTTTGCAAAAACCACGCCTGCACCAGCACGGCCAGATTGCTCGCTACCGCAAGACCAACCGTGGAAAACCAATGCATCAGTACCACGCTTAAAATAATATTCGCGACAAAGCTCACCGCCGCCGCGCGTACCGGTGTCGCCGTATCCTTCAACGCATAGAATCCCCGCAACGCCACACTCGTGAAGGACAGAAACGGTAACCCGAGCGCATACACCGCTAAAATCGGGGTCATCAAAACCGTATCACTGGCGTGAAATGCTCCCCGTTGAAAAAGCAACCGTACGATCGGCTCGCTCAACAAAGCCAGGCCGACCGCCGCCGGCACGTTCACGACGAGCACGAGCCGCAATCCCTTGTGATAATCCTTCCCCAGCTGCCCCCAATCCGAGCGAGCCGCATGCCGCGCGATGAGGGGGAAAATCACCGTGGAAATCGCTGCGGCAAAGACTCCAATCGGCAACTCCATGACGCGATTCGCCCAATTCAACACGGAGACGGCTTGATCATTCAGCGAGAGTCCGATGAAACGGGAGACCGCAATGTTGATCAGATAAATCGCCGAGCCGATCAAAGTCGGCGCCATCAAGCGGCCAATTTCGCGCACGCGTTGGTCCGCCTGCAAATCAAACGTCGGGCGCCAGCCTTCGCGCCAAAGCACACCGGCTGGCACAATCATTTGCAAAAAACCACCCGCGAGAACGCCACCACAGAGCAGATGCATGCGCTCCATGGCGCCCCACGCCCACCAGCCGCCTAGGCCGAGCGATGCTAGAATCACAAGGTTCAACCAAACCGGAGAAAGCGCCGGCTCGGTGAAACGACCGAGCACCTGGCAAGCCGCGCTGAATGACGCGGCCAAACAAACGAATACCATGTAAGGAAATAATATGACCGCGAGATTCGCGCCCAGTAACAGGCGCTGCACTGTGGCCGCATCCAGGCCAAGATTGCCGGTCAGCCGCAGCAGTGACGCCGCATTCGCCATGACCAACATGGCCAGCGCGACGAGTCCAGCCGTGGTCACCAGCAACCAACTGGAGATTTTGCTCACCAAACTGAAAGCAGCAGCCCGATCATTGTGCTCCAGCTCATGGCTCATCGTCGGCACAAACGCCGCGGTCAAAGCGCCCTCGCCCAGTAAGCGTCGAAAAAGATTGGGCAGCGTGAAGGCCGAGACAAAAGCCGAACTCAGCGCACTGGTCCCAAAGATGGCGGCAATGACAATCTCCCGCACCAACCCCAACACCCGCGACACGACGGTTACCGTGGCAACTACGCTGATATTTTTCAGGCTCTTCGACAAGGGACGGGCGCGGATAATTCAGTCGGAAATAGTGCTCAAAAAATGCCGCCGCCTCGCAGCGCACACCGTGAAGCAATTAGTGCTTGGTGATGATTTTTAATTGATCACCGTCCATGGTGACTTGGCTCACTTTGCTCCAGGCCAGCTGCAATTCATCCGTAATTTTCAGTTCCGAAATCAACTGACTGGTCAGAAATTGTGGCGCGCCCGGGATCAAGTGCAGCGGGCAAGATCCAAAATAATATTCCTCAGGGGTGAACGTATAATTTTCCCCGGACATGGTGAACCGACCGGTCACCTTCACCCACACATCCGATCCTATCCCATAGTAATTCAAATGGCAGATGAGAGCGATCTGCAGTTGGTGGTCTTTAATACTGAAATTCGGTGCACCCGCGGCGAAAAACACGTCTTTCACCTCGACCTCCGGCACCAGTGGTGCGCCCGGTTTAGATGGAGTGGCCGCTTTCGGTGGGACCACCGGCTTGACCGGCGCTTTGGGGTCCACCGGCTTGAAATCGCTCAGGGTGGCGCCCCACGCATTCAGTTCCTCTTCCCGCACGATGATCTCGCCGCCGGCGATGAAGTTTTTTTGCTTTTCCATCCAGCCTTTGGATTTCGTCGAGCCTTCTTTGCCCGGGACCAAGTAAACGACATTGGCTACGGGAGTCTTCGGGAGCTTGTCCACTTTTTCCACCGGCTTAAAAATAAAATACAAACAAGCTGCGACGACTCCGACCGCAATCCCGAGAATCGCTCCGAGCGCGACTTCCAAGTAACTCGGTCCATACAGTGCTTTTTCAATGTTTCGATCAGCCATGACGGGGGTTATTTTGCGGCAGCTGCCGCGGGTTTCTTATCAGTGGGCTTTGAACTGGCCGAACTTTCGTCGGCACCTTTCGCGGAAGTCTTCTTGTAATCCGTGATATAAAATCCGGTGCCCTTGAAGATCAAACCCGCGCCTCCGCCGATCTTGCGGCGCAAGGTGGCGCGTTTGCAGGATGGGCATTTTTTCAAAGGAGCGTCCTTCATAGACTGGAACGCTTCCATTTCATGATCGCACTTGGCGCAGACGTATTCGTAGGTGGGCATTGGACGACGCGGCATAAAAGATCCCGCGACGCGTGTTGGCGAGCTTGTTCTTAAATACCTCGGACAACAAAGCGTTTGCCAACAGCGCCATGCGAGGAAACATTCCCGTACCGGCATGGAATTTACCTCTCAATTACAGAGCTACCGCACGCGTACCGAGCAAGGGATTGATCTGCTCCTCCCCCCCGCCACCACTCGGCCCACTCGTCTGCACGCCGCCATGCGCTACAGCCTGCTGGCCGGAGGAAAGCGCCTTCGCCCTATTCTCACGCTGGCCGCCGCTGATATCTTTAACCGCGCCAACTCGCAATTGCCCCTTGCTCAACCTGCGCTGCCGGCCCCCAGCGCTGATCCGCTTCCGGTCGCCGTCGCCCTCGAGTGCATCCACACCTACTCGCTCGTCCACGATGACTTGCCTTGTATGGACAACGACGATCTCCGTCGCGGCCAGCCGACCTGTCACAAGCAATTTGACGAAGCCACCGCCCTGCTCGCCGGCGACGCCCTCCTCACCCTCGCCTTCCAACTCGTCGCCCGTCACTACGCCCTCACGCCGTCACTCGCGCTCGCGCTCACGGGAATTCTAAGCGAAGCCGCCGGGAGTGAGCGCCTGATCGGCGGACAAATGGAAGATCTTCTCGCCGAAAGGAAATCCGCCGCCACCGCCAACGAATTGGACTTTATCCATCATAATAAAACCGGCGCCATGCTCACCGCTGCCCTCCTCGCCGGCGGTCGCTGCGGTGGAGCGACGGACACCCAGCTCAGCTTGCTCGAAGACGCGGGCCGACACCTCGGTCTTGCCTTCCAAATAGTCGACGACGTCCTCGATGCCACCGCCGACAGCGCCACTCTCGGGAAAACTGCCGGCAAAGATGCGAAGGCCGGAAAGACCACCTACGTCACCCTGCACGGACTCGATGCCTCCGGACGCTACGCCCGCGAGCAGACCGACGCCGCCCTCGCCGCCCTCAACCGTCTCCCCGGAGGCGCACCCTTTCTCTCCCGCCTCACCGAAAACATGGCCGCCCGCACCAGTTGAGTTTCCCTCGAATCTTTGTCCTGTCGGAGCCTGATTACAGGCGACTAGAGCCGCACACTAATGGACAGAAGACTGAATCGCCTGTAAACTGGCTCCTGCAATTAAAGCTAACTAGTCTCACCCGAACTCTAGTCTTACCCCAACCAGCATGATCCTCGAAGTCGCCATTCTCGACGTGAAACCAGGCCACGAAACCGCCTTCGAACACGACTTCATCCTCGCCTCGACGTACATCAGCAGTGTCGCCGGCTACGGTTCGCACGAGTTGCGCCGCTGCCTCGAAAAGCCGAATCGTTACATCCTCCTCGCGCGTTGGGAAACCTTGGCCGCCCACACCGAAGGATTCAGAAAATCACCCGCCTATCAGGAGTGGAAACGCCTGCTCCATCATTACTACGATCCCTTCCCGACCGTTGAACATTATACTTCAGTATTCGAACAGGCCAACCCAGACCCAAGATCTTAGCCCGAATAAATCACCCACTGATTTGTCATCGCGAGGCCGACGCAGTCGGGACATCGCGATCCATCAAGCTGGATTGCTTCGGTGCCACGCGCTTCGCAATGACAAGCATGCTTTTTCGGTTTTGCAGTATGGAAAGGATTAAACAGGAGTGTGATTTAACCAAGCCAGCCCCAGCCCCAAGATCCTAGACGCCAAACCCCAATCCCCCCCCCTCCCCCATGCCCAGCCAACGCCAGGATTACGTTCTCGGACAGATTCAACTCCTCAGCCAATTCGTCGCCCGCCTCCTCCGTCGCCGCGACGAACCCGGAATGAATGAAGCGATCCAACTTGCCCTGCACTTGCAGGAAAAACTTTTCGGCATGCCCGCCACCGATTTTCTCCGCTTGGAAGTCAGTGAACAAATTGCGGCGCTCAAAAAAGGAGAAGCAAAGGACGAGGGACACAATAAATGCCTGACCTACGCCACGCTTTTAAAAGAAACCGCCACGCTCTATGCGCTGCGTAATCAGCCCGATCTCGCGGCCGGCGCCCGCCAGCTGGCCTTGCATGTAGTACTGAGTGTCGCGGTCGATCAAGCACTCGGCGACACGTCCGCCAATGTCCTGCTAGCCGAGCTCACCGCTTCGCTCGGCAACACCGAACTCCATCCCCCGGTCCGCGAGCTTCAGGGAAAACTTGATCAGCGCGAACGCTGAATAGCAGCTACGCCGCAGAAGGTGGAGCGCCTTGCCCTCAAGACCGATGTCTTTGCAGAATCGTGAAATCGGGCAGCGTGAAAGCGAGAAACTGAGAAATTGAAATACCTGTGAAGGCGTGAGTTCTTAAAATTTTCGATGAGATATTTTCGATTTCAATATGTCGCTGTGCTCGGAACCGAGATCTCGAAAATTTATTTTTTGCTGAGGGAGATGCTCCGAGATCATTCCCCAACTCCTCTGCCTGCCCCATCGCAACAGCGCGGAACCACCCATTATCAATACTTCGTCTGGAACTCCGCCGGTAACGGGGCCTTGGCTTTGAATTCGTAGGTTTTTCCGGCGAACTCGTAGTGAAATTGGGTCTCCAACGAATGCAGAAAAAGTCGCTTGCTCCCGGTCGATTTGGCGAAGGCGCGATTCAAGCCGAAATCCCCGTACGTCTGGTCGCCGATGATCGGCATATGCCGCTTGGCGCATTGCACGCGCAGCTGGTGGCTGCGTCCGGTTTGTGGTTCCAACTGGATCAGCGAAGTGGAGAACGCGCCCTGCGTGTTTTTGATAAACTGATACTTGGTCAGCGCCGGAATATTTCCGGCCATGGCCTGCGTGCGAATTTTTCCGCCCTTGCGACTCACGGCGACAAGATCCCTCCACATCACGCCTTTCTCCGCCGGCTTTCCAAACACCAGCGCGCAATAATTTTTCCTCACCTGCTTGCTGGCAAATTGCTTTTTAATGGCTTTGGCCAGCAATTCGGAAGTGGCGCATAATATCACGCCCGAGGTGGCACCATCGAGTCGGTTCAAAAGCCAGAGCCGGCGAATTGCCCCATCGGGATTTTTCCAGCTATAGCACTGGCTCTCCAGATCGTAGCGACAGGTCAACAACGCGCGGATTTCTTCCGAGGTCTGATTGGGATGAGAGAGCAGCCCAGCAGGTTTGTCGAAGGCCACGAGCCCTTGGGCATCGCGGTGAAGAATGGTGACTTCGCGCCCGATCGGAAGTGTTTCCCAGTAGTCTGCCGGTAGAGCGTTCATTCGTAGTAAAAATCAAAGGTTATGCTCTGCTCCGTGCCAAGCACCGTAATCATCTGATTGGTCCATTTACGATAAGGCTGACGCTCTTGGATCGCATTAAGGCAGGCATAAGTACCAGGCTTGCCGGCAGTCTCCTCAACCTTGATTACGCTGACGGCTCCATCTGCCGTTAATCGAAAAGTGACATAGACGTGTGAACCTCGCGTCGGAGAAATCTTACTGTCTCTCAATATCGAATACCATTGGGCTTGGATGATTTCGATCAGTTCCTGCATGTAATCACCGTACTCACTCCAATGCGCGTCGATGCCGAGCACGCCGATATTGGAGGTGCCGGCGATTTGGTTGCTCAGAATATTTTGTCGAGCCTGTTTAAGTTGGGGTCGTGGTTTTGGTTGGGGCCGACTACTCTGCATACTGTTAATAAGGCCGCCCGTCGCGTCCTTACCTTCCTTCGCGCCATCGAGTGTATCGGCGGCTTTGTTCGATGGAGCCGGATTCTGCGAGATATTGCTCGCGATTCCGTCCTCGGACTTGCCTTCATTCTTATCGAATCCACTCAGAGGAATCTGCTCCGCGCGCGCCTGCTGCGCCGGTCGGTCTTCCGCTTGAAGTTCGGCAGAAGTAGCCGCCGCCGCGTCCTGGGGTTTTGTCATGTCACCAGTCACGATAGCCGAATTGTGATCCCTATCTTCGCGCCCTTTCACTGACGGACGCTTTTCCGGATCGATGACAGTGGCGGCCACTTCCTGCGCGGTCTGCTGGTTACGGTTACTGAAATTAGCCGTCTTGTCGGGTTCGTTCGTCGGAGCATCCGGATTCGTCTCCACGAACTGCAGGGGATCAGGTTTCACTTCCGCCGGCGGCATCGCTTCGAGTTGAAAATCGAAAACTTTATTCTTTTTGGCCTCCTTGGAGGACAAATTCGCCGAGTTTCCACTCAGACTACCCACCGGGAGCAGCGGCGCCACCAACACCAACAGTACGTGAAACAAGACCGTACAAACAATCCCGATAATAATCGGGCTCTTCCGATCCTCCTCGCACAGGGAGGTCTGGGTCGGAGCTTGCTGGGTGAGAATATCGAATTGAGAGGTCGGCACGTTTAAGGGAATCAACCGAACAGACCCGCGCTAGTCAAAAGTTGTTTCGTCTCTTCGAGCGGAAGTCCGATAATATTTGTCAGCTGCCCACTATAACTGGCCACGATGAGCTCCGTCTCCTCCTGGATGGCGTAGCCACCGGCCTTATCCAGCGTGTGTACCTTGCTCAGGTAGTCTTCGATCACCGCCTCGGTCAGTACCTTGAAAACCACTTCGCTGGCCACGCCTCGATCGAGTTTCAAGCCATCGCAGGTCCGCCGCACCGCCAAGCCGGTAAACACCGTATGCGTGCTCCCGCTCAACAGGCGCAACATCGCCCGCGCCTCCGCCGCATCGCGGGGTTTGTTAAGCACCGTATTGCCCACAAAAACCGTGGTATCCGCGCCTAAAACCGTAGCCTCGGGGTGGCGAGCCGCGATCCAGTCGGCCTTCAGCGCCGCGTTATGCAGCACCATCGCCCGCGGATCGGCATCCGCTGCCTCGTGTTCAATTACCTCTGCGGGCAAAACCGTGAACACTACACCCAGTTGGCCAAGTAATTCGCGCCGACGCGGTGAAGCGGAGGCGAGGATGAGACGTAAATTATGAGAAGGCATCGTTTGTCATCGCGAGGCCCGTCGCGGGCCGAAGCGATCCAGTGGATTGCTTTGTCGCTTCGTTTCTCGCAATGACAAAGTCTGGAGTAGGTGGCGCGCTTGCCGCGCAACGCGTGGCGCGACGAGCACGCCACCTACCCGATCAACCCAACGCAAATCTAAATGCACTTGGAGTTGCAGTCCGGCGCTTTGCCTACCAGTTGTCTAATCCAAAATATGCGCCTCGGCATCGCTCAACTCAACACCACGGTCGGCGATCTTTCCGGTAATCGCCGGAAGATTCTCGACGCTTACCACGCCCTCGTCGCCCAAGGCGCCGAGCTCGTGGTCTTCCCCGAGCTGGTCGTCTGTGGTTATCCTCCTCGCGATCTCCTCTTCAAGAGCCGCTTCATCCCTGATGTTGCACAAACCACGCGCGAAATCGCCGCAGAAATCGGCGCCGTGCCCGCCGTGATTGGCACCATCGAAGCCAACCCCACCGGTCAAGGTCGCTCCGCCTACAACAGCGCGGCGTTTTGCCAGCATGGTCACATCACCCAGTTCGCGCGCAAATGTCTCCTGCCGACCTACGATGTCTTTGATGAAGACCGTTATTTCGAACCCGCGAAAGAGCCCACCATTGTGGAGTTCAACGGCCGCCGTCTCGGGCTCACCATTTGCGAAGACATCTGGACTCACCAAGCGATCACCACCCGCCGTTTCTACGAGGTCGATCCGGTCAAAACCCTGAGCACAAAAAGACTCGATCTTCTGCTCAATCTTTCCGCCAGCCCGTGGCATAGCACCAAGGAAAATGTCCGCCACGAACTCGTCGCCCACACCGCCCGCGCCTGTGCCTGCCCTGTCGTTTATGTCAACGCCATCGGCGGCAACGACGAACTCATCTTCGACGGCCGCAGCATGATCACCGACGCCAGCGGCCAACTCCTCGCCGGCCTCGCCGCCTTCCGCGAAGAACTGCGCGTAGTTCAGGTAGGGCGAACCGTCCCCGGTGAGCCGCCCTACACTCACGCTACTTTCGCGCCCCACGAGCTCCGCGACATCCACGACGCCCTCGTCCTCGGCCTCCGCGACTACGCGCAGAAAACCGGTTTCAAGAAAGCCCTGCTCGGCCTCTCCGGCGGCATCGACTCCGCCCTCACCGCCGTGATCGCCGCCGAGGCGCTCGGCCCGAAAAACGTGATCGGTGTCAGCCTGCCGTCGGTGATTTCGAGCCAGCACAGCAAAGACGACGCCCGCATCCTCGCGCAAAATCTCGGCATCGAATACCACACCATCGGTATCGCTGACACCGTTGCCTCCGCCGAGCAAGCCCTCGCCCCGATCTTCGCCGGTCGTGCCCGCGACATCGCCGAGGAGAACATCCAAGCCCGCGCCCGCGGCCTGTTGCTCATGGCCATCTCCAATAAATTTGGCGCGCTGCTTCTCACGACCGGCAACAAGAGCGAACTCGCCGTCGGGTACTGCACGCTCTACGGCGACATGTGTGGCGGCCTCGCCGTCATCAGCGATGTTTTCAAGATGCAAGTCTACGCGCTCTCCCGCTGGATCAATCGCGAGAAAGAAATTATTCCCGCATCCAGCATCGAGAAACCCCCGAGCGCCGAGCTGCGCCCCGATCAAACCGACCAAGACAGCCTACCACCCTACGAATTGCTCGACGCCATACTCAAAGGCTACGTCGAAGCCGGCCTCTCCCGCCGCGATTTGATTGCCCAAGGTTTCGATGCGGCGGTCGTCAATGACATCGCCCGCAAAGTCGACCTCAACGAATACAAGCGCAAGCAAGCCGCCCCCGGTTTAAAAATCACGCCCCTAGCCTTCGGCGTCGGCCGGCGAATCCCTATCGTGCAGAAATACGTGAGCTGAATCCAATATCCAATGCGCCTATTCCGAATCATTGCCGGTATCCTTATATTCGTCCTTACCATTTATTCCTATTCAATTGGGACGATCAAATGGAGAGGGAAAATCACCCGACTAACCGATTCTCCAGGTAAGTTTTGGATGTGTGAAGCATTGATGGTTATGGTTGGAACTGGGTTGCTATATTATGGGCTGACTGATCGTTCGACCGAGAAAAATAAAACTGATCAAAACAAATATCTCTAACCTCTCACCAGCACGCTCCAGTTTATTTCTGGCAACTTCCAAACCTAGAGTTCAACCGCTAATTTTCGCTAATCAGCGCTAATTTATGAACACTGAACCAATGCAACAGGAAGGCTACGACTTCATGGCTGCGGCCTTTGACGTCTATAACGATATGGGCAACGGCTATACTGAGGACATCTATCAGGAAGCGCTCGAACTGGAACTAGTTGACCGCAAGATTCCCTTTCATGCGCAGCCTGAATTAACCATTTGTTACAAAGGCAAGCCTCTGCGCAAAAAATTCCGCCCCGACTTATTGGTGTTTTCCGACATAGTTGTCGAGTTGAAGGCCGTCACGGCGTACACTTCCGAACACGAGGCCCAGCTACTCAATTACCTCAAAGCCACCGGCAAACCGATTGGCTATTTGGTAAACTTTGGTTGCAGGGAAAAACTCGAGTGGAAACGCTTTGCACGCACCCGAAAGATTAGCGTCAATTAGCGGAAATTAGCGGTTCAAAAATGTCTTCCCCCACCTCCGAACAACTTTTCGCCCGTGCGCTTCAGCTCATCCCGGGCGGCGTGAATTCACCCGTGCGCGCGTTCCGCTCCGTCGGCGGCACGCCGTTCTTCACCAAGGCTGCCCGCGGTGCCACGCTCACCACGGCCGATGGTCGTGAACTCATCGACTTCGTCTGCACCTGGGGCCCGGCCATCCACGGCCACAATCATCCGCGCATCAAGGCCGCTATCGCCGCCGCGCTGGAAAACGGCACCTCCTTCGGCACGCCGAATCCTTACGAGGTCGAAATGGCCGAGCTGATCGTGAAATTTTTTCCGTCGATCCAAAAAGTCCGCATGTGCAACAGCGGCACCGAAGCCACGATGTCGGCGATCCGGCTCGCTCGCGGTTTCACGAAGCGCGATAAAATAATTAAATTCGCCGGCTGTTATCACGGCCACAGTGACTCACTGCTCATCAAAGCCGGCTCCGGCGCACTCACCCACGGCAATCCCGACAGTGCCGGCGTGCCCGCCTCGTTCGCGCAGGAAACCATCGTTCTCCCCTACAACGACACCGCCGCTATCGACGCCGCTTTCGCCGCCAACCCCGGCAAAATCGCGTGTATTATTCTCGAGCCGTACATCGGCAATGTCGGTTTCATCAAACCCGACGCCGGTTACCTTCAGCATGTGCGCAAGGCCACTGCACAGCATGGCGCGTTGCTCATTTTCGATGAAGTGATGACCGGCTTCCGGCTCGCCCGCGGCGGCGTGCAAGAATTAGAAAGCCGGCAGATCTTCGCGAGCGAATCAGCTGGTTGGGCGAATCGTCCCGACGAGCCGCGCTCGACAAACGGCTCATCCGGAGGATTCGCCCTACCCACAAACGAAGCCCTGCATCCAGCCGTCACGCCCGACCTCACTTGTCTCGGCAAAATCATTGGTGGCGGTTTGCCCGTTGGAGCCTTCGGTGGCCGGGCTGAAATCATGGATTACCTCGCCCCCCTTGGTCCCGTTTATCAGGCCGGCACACTTAGCGGCAATCCTCTCGCGATGGCTGCCGGCATTGCCGGACTTAAGCTGATCGAAGAACTCTCGCCCTACGCCAAACTCGATACCCTCGGCCGGCAAATATGCGCCGCCGCCCTCACGGCCGCAAAAACCAAGGGCATTCCGCTGCAAGCCCCTCAGGTCGGCTCCATGTTCAGCCTCTTCTTCACCCCCACGCCCGTCCGCGACATGGCCAGCGCCCTCACCTCCGACGCCAAACTCTACGGCCGGTTCTTCCACGCCTGTCTCGCCGGCGGCATATATTTGCCCCCCAGCGCCTACGAATCGTGGTTTCTGAGCACCGCCCACGAGGGCAAGGCCATTGACCAAGCTTGCACCGTTATCACCCAAGCTATTATTTCGCTCTAAGAAATCACCAATATCCGCCGTTATACTGGTAACATGCATCACTCCACGCCGCCTAGTCATCTCAGGTTTGTCGGACACGCCCCGTTGGCGATGCTGCTGAGTTTTCTGGCGCTTGCGTCTTCCTTGCTCGCCCAACCCGTCGGCGCTCCCGTCATGCCGCTCAGCGAATTGCGCGCGGGGCAAAAAGGGGAAGTCTGGACCGTGTTCAAAGGCAGCAAATCCGAAGCTTTCTCCGTCGAGGTCACCGGTATTCTCCAAAACGCTCTCGGCCCCGGAAAAAATCTTATCCTCTGCGAGCTCACCGATCCACGCATCCAGCCGATGGGCGCCGTCGCGGGCATGAGCGGCAGTCCGCTCTACATCGACGGCAAAGTCGTGGGCGTGCTCGCATACCAGATCCAACGTTTCGAGACCGTGCGCTACGCGGGCTTCACGCCCATCGCCGATATGCTCGAAGTCAGCGCGCTGCCCTCGACCCTCAGCCCGATCGGTAATCCGCTCCCGATTCCGATCAAAGGCACGAGCGAGCACCGCACCGCCCAACTCGATTCCTCCTCCGAGATGCGTCCCTTCGCTCCGGTGTTCTCCCTCGGCGGTTTGTCGCCGCAAGTGGCCTCTCTCTTCGCGCCGCAATTCCAAGCGCTCGGCGTTAACGCGATTGCTCTCGGCGGCAGCACCACCGGTTCCTCTTCAGAAGTTCCCGCCATCAACGCCGAACTGAAACCCGGCGATGTCGTCGCCGCCGCTCTTGCTGTCGGTGACATCACCATCGCCGCCACCGGCACCGTCTCTCACGTCGACGGCCGGCGCATCCTCGCTTTCGGTCATCCGATGCTTTCCCTCGGCGCGACGGAGATCCCGATGGCTGCCGCCGAAGTCGTCGCCATTTTACCCAGCTCGCTCAACTCCGTCAAAGTCAGCAACACCGGCCAGATCATCGGCTCGTTCAGCCAGGATCGTTTGTCCGGCGTTTACGGCGAAATCGGTCGCCAACCAAAAATGGTTCCGATCGACATCGAACTGCCCTCCCGCCTCAACCGCAAAGCGCTCCACTTCGCTGTCGTCCGTCAGGAACAAATTCTTCCCGTGATCGCCGCCAGTGGCCTCGCCCAAGCCGTGTCCGGTTCCAACGAAGCCGGCTTCACCAAAGGTTTTCGACTCACCAGCACCGTGGAATTTCCCGGTGAAGCCCCGCTCCAATTCAGCCAGATCTATCCCGGTCCACAGGGATTCCAGCAAGGCGTGGGTGAATTCGTCGGCAAACTCCAGCAGTGTCTCTACAATCCCTTCGAGCGCATCTTCCCCTCCCATATTCAATTTTCCGTCGAAGAAATCCTCGATGTCCCACTCGGCTTCATCGATACCGTCCAGGTTTCCCGCTCCGAAATTTCCCCAGGCGCCAACGTCACCGTGACCGTCAACTGGCATGATTTCCAACAAGCCGCCCGCACCGAAACCCTTGTCATCCCCGTATCAGCCGCCTGGGCGGGCAAGCACCTCGAAGTCGTTCTCGTCCCCGGCGCGCAACTCGATGAACTCGCCGGGCACTCAAAAACCGAGTCCGTCCTGGAGCATAATAATTTCGCCGAGTACCTCGACGCTCTCCGTAAAAGCCGGCCTACAGATGGACTCTATCTCGCCGTGTTGGAAAAAACCCGGCTCTTCTCCGACCAGCGCTCGCTCACGCCCGATCTGCCCGGTTCGCTCGAGCGCATTGCCCGCGCCGCCGACGACTCTCGCTTCCAACGGCGCGACGCCGCCGCCATTCTTTGGGAAACGCAGCTCATGACCGGCCGCCTCTTCACCAGCCAGACCCGCAAGCAGCTCACGGTCACAGACTGAAAATCCCTTTCTTTGTAGGAGCCTGCTTGCAGGCGATTAAAAACATCTTCGGTCAACGGACGTTTCGAAATCGCCTGCAAGCAGGCTCCTACAAATAATCCTCCTTCTTTCATGCGCCTCATCCTTCCCCGTCCCCTCGTTTTATTTTTCGCCTCTTTCGCGTGTTTCGCGGGCACCACTCTCGGCCTTCTCGCCGCCGACCCGCTCACGAAGCAACTGGAGGTCGATTTCGGCCGCGATGTCGCCAGCCGAAATTTGAAAGGCCTCGCGGCCCGTTCCGATGGCCGCGTCTTACCCGGTCCCGTCTTCACCGATCTGACCGGACCAAAAATCGCCGACCTCCTCTGGGTACTCCGTCCCACCGGCAATAACCGTTTCCTCGTGGGCACCGGCCCGGATGGCAAAGTATTCGAAGTCACTTTCAATCCGAAGGACAACTCCTACACCACGCGCGAAGTCGCCGACGTGTCGGAGGCCCAAGTCCTCGCCCTCGCCCCTCAGCCCGATGGCAGTTTCCTCCTCGGCACCTCACCCACCGCCGCCCTCTATCTTGTCCGCGAAGGGAAAGTGATTTCCCGCGTGCCGCTCCCGGCGGACTCTGTCTTTGATTTTCTCTCCCTGCCCGATGGCGGCGTGCTCGTCTCCACCGGCAATCCCGGAAAAATCTACCGCATCGATCTCAAGAAGCTCGCCCAAGCCGGAATCATCGAAGGCAAAATCGGCGACGACAAATTGCTCGCCGATAAAGGTGTCGCCGTCTTCGGCGAAGTGCGCGATCGCAATATCCGGCGTCTCCTTCGCCTGCCCGATGGTCGCATCATCGCCGGTTCTTCACCGAAAGGAAACGTCTATGCCTTCACCGCGAGTGGCGGTACGCCCACACTCTTGCAGGAAAATCGCGACGCCGAAGTGGTCGATCTGCTCGCGATGGAAGACGGCGGATTCTACGCCGCGCTCGTTCATTCACCCGGCGAAGGCAATCGCCTGATCCGCCCCAAAGCCGTCACTGACGAAAAAGAGAAGGACAAGGATGAAGCGGAAGCTCGTCCTGCATTCACCGGTCGCAGCACCGTTCAGCGCTTCCCGGTCGACGGGTTCCCCGAAGCCGTCATGTCCCGGACCGGCATCTCTTTCTATCGGCTCGTCCAGCGCCAAGGCTGGCTACTACTGACCGCCGGTGAGCAAGGCGACACCTTCGGCTATGATCCCATGGCTCGCCGCTCGCTCATTTATCCCGGCAGCGACTCCGCCGAACTCAACGACCTTGCCCCACTCGACGCCGATCATTTTCTCGTCCTGCGCAACAATGCACCCGGCCTCGCGCTGCTCTCCTTCGCCCCTGCGGAAAAACGCACGCTCGAAACCAAGCGCCTCGATCTCGGCTCCCCCGCCACGCTCGGACTCATTCGGCTTGGCGAAGTCCACCATGTTGAACTCTCCACTTTGAAACTCGAAGCTCGCACCAATCTGGGCAGCGATGAAATTGAAGGCTGGACACCTTGGATTGAGTTGGCGCCCAAAGATGAAGCCTACTCCGCCGAAGCCCTGCGCGGTCGCTACCTCAAGCTACGCCTCACCGTTCCGGCTACGGCGAAAGAGTTTGATATCGATAAAGCCAGCATCTCCTACCAAGGACAAAATCATCGTCCGCAGTTAACTGATTTCAGGATCTTCCCACCCAATCTCGCGCTGATGCCACTGCCGGAAGCTCCCGCCCGGCCGCCCTCCAGCACGTTGGGGCAAATGCTGTCACCCACGCCACTAAAAGACGATTCGGATGACAAACGCAAAGGCACGATCCTCGGCAGTCCCGTCATCCCGCAAGAAGGTTCCCAAATCATCTATTGGACCGTGACCGACAGCGATGGCGACAATCTCACTTATTCGCTTTCGATTCGCCCCGAAAACAGCGAAACGTGGACAGATCTCGCCGTTGGCATTCGTGAACCCTTCGTGCAGTTCGATCTCAGCGCTTTCGCCGAAGGCGCTTACCACACCCGGTTAACGGTGCAGGAACAGGCTCCCCGGCCCGAGAAGCAACGCCTCACCTACAAATTCGAAACCGACACGCTCACGATTGATCGCACGCCACCCGTAATCACCGCGGCGACCGCCGAACGTCGCGACGACCACCTCATCATCACCGTGGACGGCCAAGATAAAGCCAGCCTACTTGAAGGCGTGGAGTTCATCTTAAACAACGGCGTACGGGAAGAACTCGAACACCCAGCCGACGGTCTGTTGGATGGGAAGTCCGAACGCTTTATCGCCGAGTTCACCGCGCAAAAAGCCGCCGGCGCCACCTCCGTAGAAATCATCCTCTACGACCAAAGCGGCAACCGCACCTCCAAGCGCCTGCAGTTGAAGTGAAGATCCTTGGGGCAAGCCCGAGGCATTGCATAAAACTGTAGCTGCGATTCTTTGCCCCGCTGGTGGCCCAGAAAATTACTGGGTTTACTAATAAGGCGTCTAAAAAGATAGGGCGCGACCGCTGGGCGCGCTTCCGTCGGTGCGTTCCTACCGGGTAAAACACGGCGGGCCCAGCGGTCCCTCCCTACCCCCAGCAGGCTTTTTAGACGCCCTCTAAGAAGACTTGAGAGTGCCGGATTCGTTGGGCGATTAAGCGGCGGCGGCGAGGCTGGTGCCCTCGATGCGGGATAGATCAATCCGCGAGCGGAGGAATATCGCGAAGGTTGGGTCTTGAGGTGGAGCGGCGAGATATTCCGGCAGG
>JANYCF010000195.1 GCA_025360455.1 Opitutaceae bacterium
GTGGCTGCATATAAATGCGCAGCGAACGAAAGAGTCATGTTAAAGAAGACTGCTGATGCATTCCAGCTTTCTATTGAAAAGATTGAGGGAAAAGGAGGAGAAGATGTTTTTTGGATAAGACGCCTGACCATTGTGATTGAATTCGATATGCATGAATTAGTCTTTGATACCGGACTTATAATGGCATGGGATCCGTGGGAGGGCCCCGCTGTTTTTGCGAAGCAGAACGCCGTGCCAAGCAAATGACGTCACGAGCAGAAAAACGGGGTCAGGCTTGGTTGTTTGCGGTTGCCAAGAAACTGAAGAAGGGGTCGGGCTTAGATGTTACCGAATTTTCTCTGATCGTAAATTTTGCCGAATTGGTATCGTAGGGATTTTTGAGGTTTGGCCGGACTGGCATGGTATTTTGTGTCCAAATTGCCGACGCAGCGGATGGGACGCAGCGGATGGGGTCAGACGCAGCGGATGGGGTCAGGCTTAGTTGTTTGCTGTGGCAACGTTCTCCAATGTAAGCGTCGCTCCGGGTGCCCCGTAGGCGCGGAGGCTCTGACCTGATATTATGTCGTAATGGTAACCAATACGACGGATTCAAAAACGAGCACAGAAGCATTGCTGGTCGAGACCGGGGAGAAACGCGATCGCCTAGGTCGGCGGATCACACCGGCAGCCCGGCGGGCGGAGCTGTTCCCGGCCAAATTGACGTCGTAGAACGCGACGTGATTGTCGTTGTAGGTTTTTCGAGCATTTTTCCACGCTTTCATCGTAAAAGGTGGCCGTTGTCGTCGTAGCTTTCGGGCGTGCTGCGATCAAATTGACCGACTGTGGCCGCAGCGGGTCGATGTCAAAGAACAGGTGGGCCCGTTCGACAGGCTCAGGGCGAGCGGAGGCCAGTGGGCCGGCGGGATCGTAGCGTGGCTATTTGCTACGATCTGTCACCGGCCGGAATCAGAACAGGGGCATCTGGGCGGGATCGTCGGTGGGGATTTTGGCTCGCAGCAGCCGATGGACGGAAGCGAGGGCGGCGATCTGCCGGGATTGGGTTGTGACTTTTTCGGCGAAGCGGAGTGAACATGGAGCAGCCGGCGGCGATCGCGGTGGAACACCGCTGGGGGTTTGCTGGAGTAGTTAACCGACGTAGGAGGCTCCATTGATGTCAGCGTATGCCCCGCAAATTACGACTGGAGCCTGAAGGCGGAATTTATCACGTCATCGAGATCGGGAAAACTTTGCCGTGAACGCACCCGCCAAGTGATCGACCGTTAGCGCACTCGCCTCACGCTGTGATGGTATCGAGTGAGCAACTTTCGTTCGGCGTTTCGCAATTCGGACGGGCGATAATTCCGGGGTAGGGCTCGGCGGAAAATTCTCGGGTCGGCTCGGTGAGTAGGTGCTGATCACAGACGGCGAAGAGCTCAGCCTCGGTCATCGCGCGACGCATGTCGAAAAGGAAACGGCCTTCAGCGTCCACGCTTTGGCCGACGAAGTTGAGGTATTTCTTCATCTTGGCGACGTGGGCTTTTTCTGGGATGTCGGCGTTGCACGTCTCGTGGTAAAGACGAGCGATGTATTCGCGGACGTCAGCCAAGGTAATCGGGGTGACGCTTTGGAGGGATTGGAGTTCGCGCGTTTGGCGGAAGATCCAGGGATTGCGAATGGCGTGGCGGCCCATCATTAGGCCGGCAGCGCCGGTTTCAGAGAGAACGGCCGCGGCCTTTTGGGCGGAGGTGATGTTGCCATTGGCCAGCACCGGACAACGGACCGTGCGCGCGGCATGGCCGATAAAATCGTAATGCACTTCGCTGCGATAGCCTTCTTTCACCGAGCGACCGTGGACGCTGAGGAGATCGACGCCGTGCTTGTTAATTAACTCGAGGACGGTGGCGTAGTTGTCGGTTGAATCGAAACCGATGCGCATCTTTACGGTGAAGAGTCCGGGGGCGGCATCGCGCAGCGCGCCGAGTAGAGAATCGATTTTCGCGGGATCGCGGAGCAAGCCACCTCCGACGTTTTTCTTGTAGATTTTTGGAGCGGGGCAGCCCATGTTCAGGTCAATGCCCGCGATGGGATAATGGAGCAGCTCTTTGACGGTGCGGACCATGTCGGTGATGTGCTCGCCGATCAGTTGGGCGAAGACGGGCCGACCGGTTTTGTTTTCCACGATGGAGCGCAAAATATGTTTTTCCGGCCGCGACGAGGCATGCACGCGAAAAAACTCGGTGAAGAAATAATCAGGCGCGCCGTAGTGGGCGATCACGCGCATGAAGGGGAGGTCGGTGACGTCTTGCATGGGCGCGAGTGCCGTCAGCGGCAGACCGGCGGTGATGCGGGGCGGGAGCAGGCGGGAAGGCGTGGAGGATACGGTATTCATTGGCGCGGGGTGAGGGCACCCCGCCCGCACCAAACATTTTTCACTGATCGCCTTCTTCCTTCGTCTCGTCTTTCTGCTGCTTGAGTACGCGTTCCAGGATTTCGCTCATGTCTTCCACGATATCGAAGACGGCGCGGGCGACAAAGATGGGTCGTTTTTGCTGAAGGGCGAGGACGATGGAATCACTGGGGCGGGCGTCGAGCTCAAGGATCTTGAGGCCGAGTTCGTTTTTCATCTGGAGAATGACACGGGCGAAATAGGTGCCGTCATTGACGTCGTTGATGATGATGCGTTCGAGCCCGATGCCGAAGCCGAGGAAAATATGGCCGATGAGGTCGTGGGTCAGCGGGCGTTCTTTTTTGACACCGCTAATCGTCATCGAAATCGCGCTGCCGACGCTGGGGTCGACATAGATGACAAATGTCTTCTGGTCGTTGCCGAGGAACACGGCACAGCCATTGGCTGTGGGCATGAGCCCTTTAACGGTGACTTCGATGACATCCTGCA
>JANYCF010000214.1 GCA_025360455.1 Opitutaceae bacterium
GGGATACCGGGGGCAACTCGGATCGCGTCTGATCGGATCGGTCTCGGTGTTCTATAATAATTATACGGACATCCGCAGTCTAAGCCCGACGCCCGTGACTTTTCTGCCGCTCTTTTTTGCGAATGATCTCGAAGGAGAAACGCATGGGCTTGAAGTGGCTTTCAACACTGATCTGGCGAAATGGTGGCGGCTGAATGCCGGCTATACTTTGCTGCGGACCCATCTTCACGTCCGCTCCGGCAGGGCTGATTTCAACAACACTCTCAATGAGACCTCTGATCCGCAAAACCAAGTTTCCCTGGGTTCTTCCATGGATCTGCCCCGGGGCGTCGAGTTCGATACGCAACTCCGGTGGGTTGATACGCTGCATAATAATAACAACGGACAAATCGGCACCGTGCCCAGCTACACTGAGCTCAATCTGAGGCTGGGATTCCCTCTTTCCGAGCATATCGAACTTTCGTTGGTGGGCCAGAATCTCCTGCACCATCAGCATCCGGAATTCGGCACGCCAGGCGCCGGCCGGGTAGAAATCGGTCGCAGCATTTTTGCAAAAATCGCTCTGCGCTATTAACAGCTTGCAGATGCGCTTCACCCTCAAATCCTGATCAAACACTCCGATGAAAACATCCGCCCAGTGGATGAGGCTCGTGACCGTTGGGAGGGCCGTGGCCCTCGCGATAGTGTTTGGCCTGCCTGCCTCAATGAGGGCGGAGGCCAAGGCTCCGGGCGAATATGAAGTGAAGGCTGCATTTTTGTATAATTTCATCGCGTTTACCGAATGGCCGGACGCGGTATTTGAAACTCCCACCAGCCCCATTGTCATTGGCATAGTGGGCAAAGACCCGTTCGGTCCCGCTCTCGATGCGATGATGAAGGGCGAGCGGGTGAAGGATCGTCCGCTGATCGTGTGGCGCATCACGCGGCTGGAGGATTTGAATCGTTGCCATATTCTCTTCATCAGTGATTCCGAATCGAAACAAATGAGAGAGATTCTTGGCCGGCTAAAAACCCAGCCCGTGCTGACCGTTTCGGATATGGCCGGTTTTGCCGAAGCGGGTGGCGCGGTCGGATTCAGCACGACAGACAGCATCAAGCTCACCATCAATCCTGCGGCAATCGAGGCGGCGCATCTGTCGCTCAGCGCCAAGCTCGTCCGCCTGGCGCGGTTGGTGGAACCAAAGGAGATGCCGCAATGACGTGGCTCGAAGATTTGCCGGTCCAACGCAAGCTGGGTTTCGCGATGTTGCTCACGAGTACCATCGTGCTGGTGATCGCCTGTATCGTTTTCCTGACCGTGGAATATTACGGCTACCGCAACAGTCTTATTCGTACGGTGGCGACCCTCGCCCGGGTCACGGCCGACAACAGCACAGCAGCAATGGCCTTCGCGGATAAAAAAGGGGCGACCCAAAATCTGGAGGCTTTGCGGGCAGACCCGCAGATTGTCTGTGCGGTGCTTTACGATCTCGAGGGCCGGATCTTCGCCCAGTTCATACCCAATCCCGAGGAGGTCGTGCAGGGGAGTGTGACGGCTCCGACTGGCGTGCGTCTTGAACATGGCTACGTTATCGGGGTTCAACCCGTGATCGAGAACAGCCGCAGGCTCGGTATCCTGTATGTTCAGGCGAGCATGGATCAGATTTACGAGCGGATGCGGACTTATGCGCTGGGTGTGCTGGGCGTGCTCATCCTGTCGTTTGCGCTGGCGTGGCTGCTTGCATCCCTGCTGCGCCATATCCTTGCCCGTCCCATCCTGGCACTGGCAAATACGGCGGAAGCCGTCTCCACCTTGCAGGATTATTCATTGCGCGCCCGCCAATATGGCCGGGACGAACTTGGCCGGTTGACCGAGACCTTCAATGAAATGCTGGGGAAAACGCATGCGGCAATCGGCGCATTGCAGGAGAGCGAATGGAGCCATCGCGAACTGGTGCGGGCTCTGCCGACCGCCGCCTATATGTGCGATGTGCAGGGCCGGATCACCATTTATAACGAAGCGGCCGTCACTCTCTGGGGCCGGGCTCCGGAGCTCGGCCTCGAGTCGTGGTGCGGTTCCTACAAAATCTACCGGCCCGACGGTACGCCGCTGCCGCTTGATCAGTGCCCGATGGCGGTCTCCTTGCGGGAGGGCCGGCCGGTGCGCGGGGAAGAGATCCTCGTCGAACGTCCGGATGGGACGCGGCGCAATGTCATGCCGCACCCCCAACCGATTCGCGACACCGGGGGCAACATGGTCGGCATCGTGAACATGCTCGTCGATATTACGGAGCAGAAGAAGGCCGATGCGGCTGTGCGCCAGCTCGCGGCCATCGTCGAGTCTTCGGACGATGCGATCATCGGCAAAGATCTCGAAGGGATCATCACGACATGGAATCGCGGGGCGGAACTGCTCTACGGTTATACTGCCGCCGAGATCATCGGCCGGCCTGTCGCTGTCCTGATCCCGGATGATCGTCCTAACGAAGAACCAAGCATCCTCGCCCGCATCCGGCGGGATGAACGCATCGAGCATTATGAGACGGTGCGACGTCGCAAGGATGGGAGCCGGATCGATATTTCACTCACCGTTTCCTCGATCAAGGATGCCGATGGCAAAATCATCGGGGCCTCGAAAATCGCCCGCGATATCACCGAGCGCAAACGTGACGAACGGCACGCCAATTTCCTGAGCCAATTGAGCCAAACCCTGAGTAATGTGGGAGAACCGGATGAAATCATTCGGATCGCCTCCCGCGCTGTCGGCCTGTATGTCGGGGCGAATCGCTGCTATTTCGGTGAATTTGATGAGGGGATCACCACCAGCAGGGTGAGGGTGGATTGGGCGCAGGAGGGTTTGTCCAGTCTTAAGGGAACGTATAACGTACGTGATTTTGGCAAACCGGAAATGTACCAGACCATGGCCGCAGGCCCGCTGATCATTGCCGACGTGGCAAGTTATGAGCCCGCGCGGGAATTTTGCTCCGGTTATGAACAGTTGGGCATCCGGTCTCTGGCGGCCACCCCCTATTTTAACGATGGACCGGGGCGAAGTGTGCTCGTGGTCACATCCGGGCAGCCGAGAATTTGGCGGGAGGATGAAATCGATCTGCTGGAAAATGCCGCGTCCCGCGTCTGGCCCTTGATCGAGGAAGCACGTGGCCAGCAGGCTTTGCGGGAGAGCGAGCGGCGCCAGCGCGAGCTGATGCAGACGCTGCCGGTGGCATGCTACACCGTCGATGAACAGGGGCGGCTGACTTTTTTCAACGAGGCGGCCGTCCAGCTTTGGGGACGTTTGCCGGAAGTGGGCCGCACCCGGTGGTCCGGGGCCGTTTCTTTTTCCTGCCCCGATGGAACGCCCGTGCTGCACGAAAACTCTCCCGTCGCTCTTGCCTTGAAGGAGAAACGCCGGATTCGTGGGACGGAAATCATTATCCAGCGGCCGGATGGTTCGCGCCGGTGGACGGTTCATCATCCCGATCCGCTGCTCGATGCCGAGGGCCGTTGTGTCGGCGTTATCAATGTGGTCATGGACGTGACCGAAGAGCGTACCGCCCATGAAAAAGTCCAAAAAGCGGCCGAGCATCTGAATCTCGCAATCGCCTCCGCCAATCTGGGCGATTGGAGTTGGGACGCGACGACGGATATCATCACGCTGTCGCCGCGCACGAGTGAGATCTACGGCGTGCCCGGCGATCCCAGCCTGACCCGGTCGGGCATGAGAAAATTATTGCATGAAGAAGATCAGGAACGCGCCCGGCAGGCTTTGCAGCAGGCGATGGAGGGCCGCACGGATTACGATATTGATTATCGCGTCAACCGGCCCGATGGCACCCAGCGTTGGGTGGCTGCGAAAGGTCGCTGCCTGCTGGATGCTCGGGGCAAGGTCAGTGGCATGGTCGGAGTGGTGCAGGATATCACTGAACGCAAACGCATCGAGGAAACCCTGCGGCAACACGAAGCCCAGTTGCGGCTTGTGACTGACAATGCTCCCGTGCTGTTGGTGCGAACCGATAGGGAGCACCGCTATACGTTCGTCAACCGCGCTTACGCTGAACGCAACGGTTTCTCCAACGCGGCTGAGCTGATCGGTATGAAAGTGACGGATGTGGTCGGCGTTGCCGCCTATGAACGGATCAAACCTTACATCGACCAGGCCCTCGCAGGAACTCGCGTGGAATTTGAACTGGAAATCCCCTATGCCAATCTGAGCCGGCGGTGGATTCACGTCATTTATGTCCCCGAAAGAGATGCTCAGGAGCAGGTGACCGGCCTGCTCGGCGTAATCACGGATATCGATGCCCGCAAGCAGTCGGAGAATGAGCTGAAACGCGCGCGCGACGAGGCGGTGGCGGCTTCCCGGGCGAAGGATGATTTTCTGGCCGCGCTTTCCCATGAGCTGCGCACGCCGCTCAATCCCGTGCTTTTGTTGGCGAGCGCGGCGGCGAGTAATCCGGAATTGCCGCCCGTCCTCCGGGATGACTTTGAGCTGATCCGAAAAAATGTGGCGCTGGAAGCGCGGCTGATCGACGATCTGCTGGATCTCACCCGTATCACCCGCGGCAAGCTCCAGCTTGAGCTGCATCGCTGTGATTTGCATTCCGTCCTGCAGGATGCTCTGGTCAACGTGAAGGCAGAGCTGCTGGAGAAACGCCTGCACTTGGTGGTCGAGTGTGGCGCAGGTGAAAGCATCGTGTCGGGCGATTCGGTCCGCCTCCAACAAATTCTCTGGAACATCCTGAAGAACGCCGTGAAATTCACGCCGGAGGACGGAAAGATTACCGTCGAGACCAGCTCAGCCGGCCAGATGCTGACCATCAAGGTCACCGATACGGGCATCGGCATGGTTCCGGAAGAAATAGATCGTGTCTTCCAAGCTTTTTCCCAGGGCGAACACGCCATCCCCGGGGCCCATCTCCATCGGTTCGGCGGCTTGGGACTGGGCCTCACGATCTCAAGGATGCTCGTTGAGTTGCACGGTGGAAAGATTCAGGCCGTCAGTGCCGGACGCGATCAAGGCGCTACCTTTGTGGTCGAACTTCCCCTTTGGCGGGGTCCGACCGGCGAACGAACCGAGCTGAAAAAACCCGCCACGCGTCCCAGGGCTAACTCGGTCCATCCGCTGGTTACATCCGACACGCTCAGCCCTTTCTCTGCTCAAGTGGTCCGGCGGCGGATTCTCCTCGTGGAAGACCATGCTCCGACCCGTCTGACACTATTGCATCTGCTCAAATGCCGGCATTTCGAGGTGACACCGGCCTCATCCGCTGCGGACGCACATCAACTGGCGCTGGCGGCTGAGTTCGATCTCATCATCTCCGATGTCGGTTTGCCGGATCGCAACGGCTATGAACTTATGACGGAATTGCGGTCTCTCAAACCCGGCCTGATCGGGATCGCCTTGAGCGGGTATGGCATGGAAGAAGACCTGAACCGTTCGCAAGCAGCGGGCTTTTCCGTGCATCTGGTAAAGCCGATTACTATCGGCGTATTGGAGGAAGCCATTGCCCGGGTTCTCCCTTCGTCCCATGGCGCGCCAACCTCCACTGGGAATCACACATGAATATCCTCGTGATTGACGATCATCCCAATCTGGTGCGCGTCACCGCCCTGGCGCTTCGCACGCTCGGATGCCGGACATTCACCGCCGCGACCACCGCTGCGGCGACCCGGTTGCTGGGGACAGAGAAAATCGACGGCATATTTCTTGATGTGAATCTGGGTGCTGAATCCGGCTTGGATTTTCTTTCGCAGCTCGTCGCTCAGGCCGTCCGGCCGCCGGTCATCATGTTTACCGCCCAAGCCAAGGATGAGATTGCGGATGAAGCCCTGCGTCGTGGAGCCCTCGGCTTTCTGGTCAAACCGTTCAATATGCAAGATCTGAACGAACAGATGAAACGGTTGGAACAGCATCGGCGTGATGACGCGGGCGATTTGGCAAAAGACTTATGAGAAACATCCGAATTATCCTGGTGGAACTACCCGAGACAGCCCGCGCCATTGCGTTTGCGGCGGCGCGGGAGGCATTTCCCGGGGCGGAAATTATCGAGGGAGTTACTGCCCAGGAAGTGATGCGCCGTGCGGTGACCCATGGTCTTGAACTGCTGGTGCTGACCGATTCCCTTTCCGCCACGATGAGTCAGGCGATCCAGGCCGAGGATGAAACCGGGTTGCCCCGTTGGGCCGTGGTTGTCCTGGGTCGCAACACGTCCGAACTCGCGGAGACCGTGCCGCCCGAAGAATGGAATCAGCGGTTGTTAGCCCGCGTTTTCCGCTCCGCGTTATTGGAGCACGAACTGCTTTGCGAAAATCTCCGCCTGCGCGGCGATCTGAAAACTGTCGCCCGACGCTTCAGCCACGATTTGATCACGCCGGTGGGCTGCATCAATACCAGCGCCTGCGTGTTAAGAATTCTGCCGCCGGAAGAGACGCAATCGACGGCGTCAATTATTCAGAACATCGAGGATTCATCCGCAGAAATTTCCCAGCTGATTGAGCGCATGAGCCTCGTGGTGAAGGCATCGGCTGATCCGGGTGTGCCCATGGAGATGGAGATGGGCGAAGTGGTGGCCGGCGTGCTCAAGCAGTTGGAACCCGAGATCCAGAAGAGGGGAGCGAGATTGGTGGTCCCGCCAGGGTGGCCGAAAGTATCCGGCATTCCGAAATGGGTGCATGTGATCTGGTGGAATCTCATTGGCAACGCACTCAAGCATGGCGGTTCGGCTGTCCGCATTCGGCTCGCGTGGCAGGCCGAAGGAGAGGCGTATTGTTTCGCGGTTTCCGACAACGGTACCGGGGTGGCACCGGTAAACCAGCCGGGACTTTTCCGCCCTTTCGATCAGCTGCACTCCGTGCAAACCGCCGGTCTGGGCCTGTCGATTGTTCAGCGCCTGACCTCATTGCAAGGCGGCCACTGCGGCTACGAAAAACTGCCGGAAAGCGAGGGACGTTTCTACTTTTCGCTGCCTGCGGCCAAATCTTTAAAATCGTTTAGTGGCATCGACCGTGAAATGAATGGCGTCTGAATCAGACCTTTGCTCCGAGCGAGGCCAGTCCTAGATCGCATTTTGCACGAAGCGAACTCGGGCCGAATGCATTTTGCATCGTTCTGTGAATGGCAGAATTTTCCTCTGAAATTACATCTCAGCATGGAGCAATGGTTAGCGCTTTTGCGGGATCGCATGGCACATGCCTTGCAAACTGATAAGGGCTGTCACGCTCACACCTAAACATAAACCCATCCACGGACTTTGCCCTTATGAATCGATTCATCTCCATTGCCATACTTGTCGCCGGCGTCGTGTTCTTAATTTTCGGAATTAACGCGCATGACTCCATTGCTTCCAACGCGAAGGAGGCAATCACCGGCGTTCCCACCGACAAGAGTCTGTGGTTCATCATACTCGGAATCAGTGGCATCATTGTCGGTGGTCTGGGATCTTTGTTTCGTCGGGGCATCAATTAATTTTCCCGATGTCTCACGCGCGAAATCATCATTCCTCGCGGATGCCTTCGAAAAGGCATCGCGGCTCAGCTTCCGTATTGTCCAACCATAAACCAAAAATCACTACTCCCATGACTGAAGTAACAGAAAAAATCGAATCCCACACCGCCGAAGACCTGAAGGCCTTGCTCCATGAAGCCGAACGGGCTCTCAGCAGTACCGCCGGAGAAGCCGGCGATAACTTTGACGAATTGCGGAGCCGCCTGCGTTCCGCCATCGACCATGGCAAATATTCTTTGGAGCAACTGCGTCAGGACGCCAAGCGCCGGATACAGCAGGCCGACCAACTGGTGCGGGAGAATCCTTATTATGCTGTCGGCGTTGCCGCAGGCGTGGGAGCCATTGTCGGCCTGCTGGTTTCGCGCCGCTGGAGTACTTCGCGTTAACCGTATACGAAACGCCCGGTGCCGGTGCTGGCTGACCTTTGGCCAGGCACCGGCACCGACCGAACTACTCCTTCCATGCCTCTCTACCACCGCCCCGAACCGCATCCTTCATTCTCGATGCATCGCATGGTGTCGGTTCCGTTGTTCCCCAAACCTGCGGCTCCCCGCCAGCAATCAAGCGCGCAGGAACTGTCCAAACCGAAGGATCATGTGCTTTACGCCAGTCTGCTGGCTGGTGTGGCGAGTGCCTTGGTTCTGTTCGCCGTTTTTGTGCTCACCTTGCTGGTGGCGAGTCTGGTATGGAACAGTCCCTATCGCAGCTGGTTTTTGCTGGGGGTCGGTCTCGCCTACCTGATCGGAACCTTTACGGCGGCAAGAGTGCTGTGGCGCAGATTACGGGTAGGGCGGCTGCTGAACGAGACGCATCTGCAAGTACGGCGAAAACGGGAAACCGGGTTTGCTCGTTCAAATTCGCCCGCGCTCCATGCCCGCCGAGGACAACCGATTACTGCTCATCGGCTCAACGCGCCGTCGATGGCGCTCAATTAAATTTCCTGTTTGGCGGTAGGCTCAGTCGAGCGCAGCCGTTAACCGGGCCGTGGTGGTGATTTTCTTTATGCTTATTCATTGTGGTTACGACATTGCCTACACCCTGAGCGCACCGACCGTTTTGGTGCTGGCGCTGCGGCTGCGGCCGGAACTCGATTCCAGGCTGCGGTCGCAGGAAAATTTCAGGGTCACGCCCGATGCGCTCTCAGTGCCGTTCCTCGATTCATTTGGGAACCGCTGTGTGCGCCTGACCGCTCCCGCCGGCTTACTGGAGCTGAGCGGCGATGTCTTGGTCGAGGATGGTGGATGGCCGGCCCCCGTGGTCGCCAATGCCTGTGAACATGACGTTGCGGATCTCCCCGTCTCGGTGCTGCCTTATCTGTTGCCCAGTCGCTATTGTGAAGTGGATCTCATGGGCCAATTGGCTTGGAACCTGTTTGGGGACAGTCAACCGGGCTGGAGCCGCGTACAGAAGATTTGCGACTGGGTCCATGGTCGCTTGCGTTTCGATTACGGTTCCGCGCGGGCCACGCGTACAGCTTGGCAAACCTGCGAAGAACGGGTCGGTGTGTGCCGGGATTTCACCCATCTCGCGATCACGCTTTGCCGAAGTCTCCATATCCCGGCGCGCTATGTGAGCGGATATCTCGGCGATATCGGTGTGCCGCCCGATCCTACCGCCATGGATTTTGCCGCCTGCATGGAAGTTTATCTTGGCGATTCGTGGCACACTTTTGATGTGCGGCATAACGCCCGCCGCATCGGCTATCTTCCCATCGCTTATGGACGTGATGCCGCCGACGTGGCCCTCACCACCAGCTTCGGCCCGCACCAACTGAGCCGGTTCATCGTCAAAACCTGCGAGGTTCAGGCCAACGCCGCCGTTGCCTGAAGGCATTTAAATTTCAACCAGCGAAAAATTCGTTCCTCGCTATTTTCGGTGGGTAGGCGTTGTTCGCGAGGCAAAAACCCCTCGTGGTTGCAGCTGCGCTGACTCAGTTCGGAGTAGCGGCAGGCGTCACTGCCTGCCGAGTGCGTCGCGCTTAACCGAACCCCATAGGCACGGAGACCCGTGGCTACGCCAAGCCAGATCCGCGCACCAATGGAAACACCGAGGAATCAAAAATTCCACCCGCTCTGCATCGGCCTGGCTAATCATTACCCGGCGCGGTCGCCACGGGCGATAATTTTGTCCCGCTTTCCCGACGCGCCAGCTCGAGTTGGGACTGCAACATGGTCAGCATGCGTTCACACTCATCGCGGCCCACTTCCAGGAGTTCACGCTGGTCAGGATTGAGCGCCCCGAGTTTTTCTTCGAGCAGCAGCAGAAGCGACAGACGGATACTGGTCAGGGGCGTCCTCACCTCATGACTGAGCATGCGCAATGTCTTTGCCTTCACTTCAGCGTTTTCGCCCAAACCTATCCCGTCCACGAGTAATACGGCCCAACCATCATGTCCGCTGAAAACACCCGCTAGGCGGAAGATTTGCGGGAGGTAGGTTTGACCGTTGGAAAAAGAGACTGGGCGACAGATGTCATGGCCCGCCAAGTCCTGATTCTGAAGAATAGCCTCGTTGACTTGGCTCCTCACTTCCGCAGGCAAAACATTCCTGAGACCCAGTTTGGTCCCAAGTTCTTCCGCGCGGGGATTGGTCTGCCGCACTACGAAATCCCGATCAAGCACATAGAGCGGGTAGGGCAGGGCTCCGACTAAAATTTGGTCAATGGAATTGGGTTGTTGCGGAATACTCATGGGAAGTCCGGAGGGAAGTCATGGATCTGATCGTACTGATCATTGGGCGTCGTTAAATCCTGAGCAAGCGCTGCGCTTCATGACGCAGTCTCTCCGGCCGGCTCGATCGCCCAGCGCTTCCGCTTGCGATAGATGGTCGCTGCATCAATGCCCAGCACCCGCGCTGCCTCCTCCAGCGTGGAGGTGCGCAGGGTGACCAGACGGACATGCACTTGCTCGATCGCTTCCAATGGCACGAGCGCACCAAGGGCGACATCCGGTCCGCCATTCGCGGGCACGGCCAGTTCGCTCGGCAAGTCATCCAGCTCCACCTTGTCACCGCGGGCAAGAATCACCGCACGTTCGACGGAATTACGCAGCTCGCGGAGATTGCCGGGCCACGAATGTTTTTTGACCGCGAGCCAGGCTTCCGGTGAAAAATCCTTCACCTCGCCACCGGATTCCTCCGCAAAGAAACGCAGAAAATCCCGCGCATGGCGCTCCAGGTCGCGCGGCCTGGTGCGCAGCGACGGCACGGTGACGCTGATAACATTCAGCCGGTAGAAAAGATCTTCGCGAAACGTGCCGGCCTTCACCGCAGCGGCGAGGTCGCGGTTGGTGGCGGCGATGACCCGGACATCGGCGGTCCGGGTCTTGGTGTCGCCCACGCGTTCGTAGGAACGCTCCTGCAGGAGACGGAGCAGCTTGGGCTGCAACTCAAGCGGCAGTTCGCCGATTTCGTCGAGAAAGAGTGTGCCGCCGCGCGCGGCTTCGACTTTTCCCCAGGTATCTTTCATGGCGCCAGTGAATGCGCCTTTGACGTGACCGAAGAGTTCGCTCTCCAACAGCTCGCGCGACAGACTGGGGCAGCTGACCGTGACAAACGGTCCGGTGGCGAGCTGGCTGCATTGGTGAACATGACGGGCGAGCACGCTTTTGCCGGTACCGTTTTCGCCGAGGATCAAGATCGTCGCGCGGCTCGTGGCCGCGCGTTCGACCACCGAAATCAGTGCTGTCATCTCGGGATCTTCGGAGGTGAAATCCATGGCCGGCTGGGTTTGAGCGACCTGCTCCTCCAGTTCATCCACGCGTTGCCGCAAGCGGCGCGCCTTCTCGACGCGGGCGAGCAGTTGCCGTAATTGTTCGGGAGTAAAAGGTTTTTCCAGGTAGTCTTGGGCGCCGCGCCGCATCGCCTCGACGGCGGTCTCTATGCTCGCATGCGCGGTGCAGATCACCACGGGCAGCCGGGGCGAAATCTTTTGGAGGCGGGCGAGGTAGTCGAGTCCGTCGGACTCGCTCTCCATCCGCAGGTCGAGCATCACGAGATCGTAGTGCTCCTCCTGCAGTTTCAAGAGTGCGACTTGGCCGCTGTCGGCGGTGTCGGCTTCATGGCCTTCCGCCCGCACAGCCTGCGCGGAGGTGAGCCGGATACTTCGTTGGTCATCAACTATGAGAATTCGCATGGATAATACAGAGAATGACCAACATGGCAGACGGAAGTGGCATATTCGGTCACGATGCAGCCAAGTTTTTTTCGTACAAGGCAGGAAGACGATGGCTCACCGATTTCATGAGGAGTGATCAGTTTGCAGGTTGCGGCAAATTTATCGGCGAACCTTGCAAAATGCTAGATCCCGAATCGGCACGAAAAGCGAGGGTTGGGTTTTATCCCATTTTCCCTCAATGAATTACTATTTCTCATCATGACGTGGCACAAGGTAGGCAATACTGAGTGATCAATCCTGGCGCGACCTTTGGCCGAGTCAGAGTTCGTACTCTTCATCCTCAATCCACTCATCCTATGCTTCGCTGGTCCTTCATCTTCCTCATTATCGGCCTTATCGCAGGGCTGCTGGGTTTCACCGGGGTCGCCGGCACGGCAGTCGGTATCGCCCAGACCTTGTTCGTTCTGTTTCTCGTGCTCTTCACCATCTTTCTGCTGATCGGCCTTTTCACCGCCAATAAGGTGGGCAGGTGAACGGCTGCGTTTCTTTCTGTGCCAATCTTAATAACTCAAAAAACTATATTTCCCAATGTCCTCCTCCATTCCTACGCTTCATGCCCTGCTCATCGACGAACTCAAAGATCTCTACCATGCGGAGAACCAGCTCATCAAGGCTCTCCCGAAGATGGTCAAGGCTGCCACGAATGCCGATTTAAAGGCAGGCTTTTCCGCTCACCTCGAGCAAACCCACCATCATGTGGAGCGCCTCGCTCAGGCCCTGAAAATGCTGGGCGTCCCGGTGAAAGGCAAAATCTGTCATGCGATGATGGGTCTGATCGAAGAAGGAGCCGAGGCCATCGCCAGCAAGGGACCGGCGGCGGTACGCGATGCGGCGTTCATCGGGGCAGCGCAACGCGTCGAACACTATGAGATGGCGGGTTACGGCACCGCCCGCGCCTTTGCCCAGCTGTTAGGAAAAAAGGAAGTCGTCGATCTGCTTCAGGCCACGCTCGACGAAGAAGGTGATACTAACCGCCAGCTCACGGAAATATCCGACGTCGTGAATGCCGAGGCCTTAGCCGCCTAATAAAAGCACCGCCCCAGAAAGCACCGCAAGAGTCATCCCACGATTTCCCTCATCATGTCCTCAACCGTACACACTGCCCACGACTTGCTACCGGATAATCTTTGCGAGATGTTCCTGCGGGATGTCGCGGCGCTTTTGGTCACAAGCCGGCTGATCACACGCTCGCTGTTTGCCCTTCGTTCAGAGTGTGAATTTTCCACGGAACTGACCAAGACGATCGACACCGTCGCCGCTCTGAGCGACTGCGGAGAACCTTATCTGCGCAAGCCGCTGCTCGAAGCCGGGGCGGTTCTTCCGGCTCTGCCGGAGAGTGCCGCGAGTTCCGTGGTGACAGAATTTTTTTCCAGTATACCGGTGAAAGTGACCCCATCGGTATTGGCGGCCGAGGTTATTTCCAGCCTCCGGCTGTTGGTCCAGCACATCGAATTGAAAGCCATGCTCGCGGCCGAATCAGCGGTGCTGGTCGGACAGAATCGCCTGAGCCGAGCCCTGCTCAAATGGGCCGCCGAATGGCGGGCCTGTGGCCAAATATTGCGCGCCGTAACTGTGCGGATTCGGGCGAAAGCCTATGTCGCGGATCTCGATTCATCACCCACCCCCGGAGTCGCCTGAACGAATTCATAAACATCCAGAAAATTGTCCGACATCATTCAACCTCATCACATCATGAAAACCATTACCGTATTGCTTGCCGATGATCACCATATCGTATGCGAGGGCTACCGCCACCTGCTGGCCCTCGTCAAAGACATCAAAGTTATTGCCGAGGCCCATAACGGACGTGAAGCAATAAGCATGACGAAGCTACACCGGCCGGATGTGATCGTCATGGACCTGTCCATGCCGCTGCTGAATGGTCTGGAGGCCACACGGCAAATTCTCGCGGAACATCCCGACGCCAAGGTGATCATTCTCTCCGGACATAATGACGATGAGCACGTCAACCGGGTCGTTGAAGTGGGGGCATCGGGCTATTTATTCAAGCAAACCTCGGCACAATCGCTGACCCAGGCGATCCGGGAGGTGCATGCGGGAAACAAGTTTTTCAGCCCCGCGTTAGTGAAGCGCATCGAGAATCGTTACACTCGTGCGGACAAATCAGGAGTATGGCAGCTCAGGAATTCACTGACCTCACGGGAGATTGAAGTCCTTCAGCTCATCGCCGAAAGCCACGCCAACAAAATGGTGGCCGATGTGCTCGGCATCAGCACCAAAACCGTAGAAAAACACCGCCAGCATCTGATGAAAAAACTGAATATCCATGATACTGCCGGTCTGACCCGCTATGCGATGACGGAGGGTATTATCGAGGGCAATAACCGGACCGCTATAGTCTAATTGGCTCTACCCGCGTCCTACTCGAAATCGTTCAATTTTCCATTACTGCGCCGCTGCGCTTCAACCAATTTTAACCCATGTATACATCCGAATCTCCCCAGTTTCCTGCGGTCTTCAATGTGGTTTCGAACGCCAACCATCCGGCCGAGGTCGTTATCACCCGCCGGCCCCGTGCCATCCTTTTTGTCAATGACAACGCCTTTGCGGGAGTATGCGCCTGGTGCACCGATAAGGAAGAGGCGGATCTGTGGTGCCGGGAGCAGGGCTTTCAAGCGACGCATACCATTTGTCCCACCTGCCGGGCCCGATTGAAAAACGAGTATGATATGATTGGTGGGCGCTGGGTAGCGTGAATTTAATTCCCACCATTGCTGCAGAGCCACCGTTCATAGATTTTTATCTGGGTGGCATCAAGCCGGTGCGACATGTTGGGATACGTATCGATAGAAGTCAGAGGTCAGACGCCAGCGGTCACTAAGGAAAAATTAGCGCGAATGGACTGGCGTTTCCATTCCGACTTCTGGCATCTGACTGGGGATGTCAGTTCAACTTCATCAGATAGACTTGGGTGGGGAGGCTAAGCCGCCGCTGTTATTGTTGCATGGGCTGCTGGGATCGTCGCGCAATTGGCAGACGACGGGGCGGGATCTGGCTGCGCAATTCCATGTTTTCGCCCTCGATGCGCGTAATCACGGGCGTTCGCCGCATGATCCGGTGATGGCTTATGAAGCCATGGTTGATGATGTGATTGCCTGGATGGATGCCCGGCAGATGGCCCAGGCGGTCCTTGTCGGTCACAGCATGGGCGGAAAAACGGCGATGCGGCTCGCGTGCCGGCAGGCCGAGCGGGTGGCGAAGTTAGTGGTGGTCGATATTGCTCCGAAGGATTATTTTTGGATCGCGCATCGGGCGGAGTTTGCCGCCATGAACCAACTGGAATTGACGGGGCTGCAATCGCGCGCGGAAGCGGAGATGCGGTTTGAGGCGCAAGTGCCGAGTCTGAGGATGCGGAAATTTCTCTCGACGAATCTGGAGCGCAGTAATGATGGGCGCTGGCGTTGGCTGATCAATTTGCCGGTGCTGACCGTTGCGCTGCCCGTGCTCGAGAAAAACAGCCTGCAAGTCACCGATGGGTTTGACGGCCCGGTGCAGTTTATCGTGGGCGGCCGGTCTGAATATGTGCAAAGCGCCGATCACTCTACGATCCGTCGACACTTTCCTCTGGCGCAGATCGCGACGATCGCGGAGTCAGGACATAATCCGCACATGGATGCACGGGAGGAATTCGTGCGCTTGGTGATGGGTGGAGTCGGGGGGTAGGGCGGGACCGCTGGGACCGCCGCGGATTTTTATGCGGCGCGCCCAGCGGTCCCGCCCTAGCAACCCGACCAAACTCTCTCAACCCTCCTGTACCTGAGCGAAAGGCGCTGCTGTCACTTGCTCGCGACTGCGCTGGGCGTGTTTCAACCAAGCGCGTGATTTCCAGCGACGGTACATCAAAATACCGCGCAGCCATTCATCGGTCGCCATGGCGATCCAGATGCCGGGCAGTCCCCAGCCGAGATGAATGCCTAAATACCACGCGAGCGGTATCCACATGCCCCACATCGAGACGATCGCCATCGTGATGGGGAAGCCGACATCGCCGGTCGCCCGAAGCGAATTGATGACGATGATATTAAAAATCCGTCCTGGTTCCGTAATGATGGCGATGCGCAACAGCACCGTACCGCCGGCGATGATGAATGGGTTGGTGGTGAAAATTCCGAGGATCAACGGTGCACAAGCGGCCACGATCAGGATGGCGCTGATCGCGATAATAAAACCGAGACGCAGGCTGCGGAGCAGTTCCTGATAAGCTTCCTCAAATTTGCCCGCCCCGACGAGGTGCCCAATAATAATTTCCGTGCCCAAGCCGATCGAGATGCTGAACAGAATCACGACCCACTGAATTTGCAGGGTGTAGGATTGGATCGCCAGACTGTCGCCGCCCATGTGGGCGATGAAGGTCGTCATGAGCATAAATGCGAGCCAGTAGCACATGTTCTCGCCGGCAGCAGGTAATCCGATGCGGAGGACGCGTCCGACTTTGCCCCAATCAATGCGAATGAAATCCAGTGCGCGCAACCGGAGATGGGTGCGATAATCGAGCAGGATCCAGAGCGCGACACTTGAGCAGCAGCGACTGAAAACACTGGAAAGAGCGACGCCGACTACGCCCATTTGCGGCGCGCCCAGCAAACCGAAGAGCAAAATGCAATTGCCGCAGACGTTGATGATATTTTGTCCGACCGAGACAAACATCGCATCCCGCGTGTGACCATGCGCGCGGAGCACGGCGGCAATGGACATATTCATCGACTCCATGAAGAGCGAACCACCCATCATGGAGAGGAACGGCAAGGCGTAGGGCAGGAGCTCCGGTGGCATTTGCATCAACCGCAGCAAGGGCGCCGCGCCAAAAAACACGGCGATACTGGCGGTCAAACCGAGCCAGGTGTTGATGGCGATGGCACTGGTGGTCAGCCGGTCGGCACCCGCCCGGTCACCGGCTCCGAGGTAATGCGTGATGACGATGCTGGAGCCGATCCCGATGAAATTAAAACCGATGATGCAAAAAATAATGATCTGATTGGCGACGCTGAGACCGGCGACGGCGTGGTCGGAGACATGGCTCACCATGAATACATCCACGGTCCCGATCAGCATGCGCAAGCCCTGGTCGACAAAGATCGGCCAAGCAATGGCGATGAGACTGAGTTTAAGCGGCGTGGTGGATTTCAT
The DNA here is from genome assembly GCA_025360455.1 of Opitutaceae bacterium. Taxonomy (GTDB): domain Bacteria; phylum Verrucomicrobiota; class Verrucomicrobiia; order Opitutales; family Opitutaceae; genus Didemnitutus. Next base: position 16,805 of record JANYCF010000214.1, read on the forward strand.
CTGGGAGGAACGGATCAGATATATGCGGCCGGTCCGGATGCAAAGAGGATTCCTGCTATTTCATTAGCATGAGGTGGCGCACCACCGGTACAATTGGCTACAAAAAGCACAAAGCGCACAAAAACATTTGAGAGGGATTGTTCGAAGTGGAGGAGCCTGTTGGCAGCGACTCAGCGCATGGTTAGTCGGCAGGTGTTCGTGTCGCCTGCAAGCAGGCTCCTACAAAAGAAGAATGATCGAAGCAGGGTTTTAGACTCAGATGAATCACGGTCCGGGGATTCATTTTCTCGACCACAGCCGCAGTGACGTGAGCAGGAAGTTTTCCAGGGCGGCGGCTTCGTTGAAGTTTAGGCGGAGGAGGCCGACGTCGTGTTCCAATTGGCCAATCGAGGCACCGAGCAGGCGGCGGGCGGATTCGTCGCCGGCGGCGAGGCGTTGACGGGCGAACTGGCTGGTCGTGCGCTCGAGTTCGGCGAAGAGTTTGAAGCGAATGCCATTGGTGATGCCGGTTTGGATGGCGTCGATTTCGTCGTCGTCGAGTTCGGCCGGAAGTTTTGCTTTTTGCTGTTTCCACACTTGCTCGGTGGCGGCGGAGAGCGCGGCGTTGAAGCGGGTGATCAGGCCGTATACGGTCAAGACTTGACGGGTAACGGCGCCTTTCGCGGCGACGCCACTGGTGAGTTGATCGAGCCAGGCGGTGTAGTTTGTCAGGGTGGCTTGCCAGTGGGAGCGGGTGGATTCATCGGCATCGGCGAGGGCTTCGGAGCCGGAATCGGTGAAGCGAAAAAGGAGACAACGGCTTCGAATCGTGGTGAGGAGCGAGTATGGGCGGGTGGTGAGCAGCATGATCGTGGTGCTGCCGGGCGGCTCTTCGAGGGTCTTGAGAAAAATATTGGCCGCGGCGGTGTTCATGCGGTCGGCTTCATAGATGACGGCGACTTTGCGGTGCGATACCTGTGGGGAAACCTGGATGGAGCCGATCAGGTTACGGGTCACTTCGGCGGAGATTTGCCGCATTTTTCCGGCGGGACGGAGGGCGAAAAAATCGGGGTGCTGCTTGGGTGAAAAATACTGCTGAACGGTGGCGCCGGGTGAACTGGCTTGGTCGAGGCGGAAATCTTCGCCGGCCGTGAAGCAGTGGGAGTTGAGCAAGCGGTCGGCGATGCCGTGAGCGACGTTGGCGAGGGTGCCGAGGTTCTCGCCGTGCAGGATGAGGCTGTTGGCCAGACGTTGCCTGGCGATGGCGCGTTCGATGACGGTGACGGCGGGTGTGCCGGCCAAGGCATCAGGCCAAGGGGTGGGAGCGGCGGGCATGGGTTTAGTTCCCGTGAGTCATTACGAGGAACGTAGTGACGAAACAATCCAATCGACTGGCGGCTGGATCGCCACGCCCGGCTAGGCCGGGCTCGCGATGACAGACGTGCTTCATCCTAAACGCTTCTGCACTTCGGCCCAGACCTTCTTGTCGATGGCATCGGGGGCTTGCGTGCCGTCGATCACCACGACGCGTTGGGGCCATTCTTTGGCGAGGAGGAGGTAGCCTTCCCGGACTTTGTTATAAAAAGTGATATTCTGGCGCTCCATGCGGTCGGGCAAGTCGGAGGCGCGTTGGCGGATGCGCTGAAGGCTGACCTCGGTGGGGACATCCATGACGATGGTGAGATCGGGCATGACATTGCCGACGGCGAAGCGATTGATTTCGTTGACGGGGCCGGGGGCGAGATTGCGGGCGATACCTTGGTAAACGGTCGAAGAATCGAGGTAGCGGTCGCTGAGAACGATGGCGCCACGGGTGAGAGCGGGGACGATGACTTCGCGGACGAGTTGGGCGCGAGCCGCGGTGAAGAGGAGGAGTTCCGTCTCGGGGCACATCTCGTCGCCCTTGGAATTATGGACGATGATACTGCGGATTTGTTCGCCGATTTCGGTGCCGCCCGGTTCGCGGGTGGCGATGACTTCGCGGCCAATTTTCTGGCAGTGCTCGGCGAGGCGGGCGATCTGGGTGGATTTACCGCTGCCTTCAGAGCCTTCGAAGGAGATGAGTTTGCCGGTGGACTTGGTCTTGAGGGGCATAAGGGGAAGTGGACTGCGCCGAAGAAACCCCCTGGAGCGATATTCAGCAACCAGATTTGTGCGTGATGGACTCAATTCCCCGTTGATTCTCACGCAAAACGCGCCAACACCTTTCCCTCATGCTCGGTCTCCTCTCCGCTCCCCTCTATTTAGCTACGACGAATATCGTCACGGTTTTCCTGCGCTGTGATCCGGTTGGCCAGGTTATTACCGTGATGCTGCTTATTTTCAGCGTCTTCGCCTGGTCTGTCATGCTGGGGAAGAACGCGGAACTGAACAAGCTGCGCAAATTAAACCACAGCTACGACCGCCGGCTGCGCGACGAGCGCAAGGTGCTCGATCTGCCCGAGTCGCTGCGCAATATGCGCAATATCCCTTACGGGGATTTGTTGTTCGATGCCATTGAGGCGTATTGGCGGGCTGAATCGATTGGCAAAGAGAAAGGGCAGGACAGCCTGCGCGCCCGACTCGAGCACGCCGAAAACGCCCTCGCTCGCGCGCTCGCTCATCAAACTTTACGCTACGAAGAAAACATGATCTGGCTCGCTACGATGGTAACCGTGGCGCCTTTCATGGGGTTGCTCGGCACGGTGTGGGGCGTCATGGAGGCATTCAGTGCGGTGTCGTTGCAGGCGACCGCCAGCATTCAAACGTTGGCTCCCGGTGTCTCGGCCGCGCTCCTGACTACGATCGCCGGTCTCGTCGTGGCAATCCCGTCAGTTGTCGGCTATAATGTTTTGCTGAACAAGACCAAGACGCTCACTACGGAAATCGAAAACTACGCCAGTTCGCTGGCCGACCGCATTGAGTTGGAGATGGACAAGAGAGTGGACCCCGCAGCTTCACTCTAAAACCAACCCGCTGCACCGCCATGGCCCGCACTTTTCGCCGACCGCGCAACACGCACCCGATTGCTGACCTGAACGTCACCAACCTGATCGACGTGGCGTTCACGCTGCTGATTATTTTTATGATCGCCACTCCGCTGATCCAGCAGGAGCAGACGATTCCGGTCAACTTGCCCACTGAGTCGGTGAAGTCGCAATCGAAGCCGCCACCGGACACGGAATTTCAAGCGGTGGCGATTGATCGTACGGGGAATTTCTACGTCGGCACCAGACGGGTGACCTTCGCGGAACTTTCCGGTGCTCTGACCGCGATGGCGGCGAAATCTAATCCGCCGGTCATTCGCATCCGGGCCGATCTTACACTCCAATGGCAGCAAGTCGTTCGTCTCATGGATGAGATCAAGAAACACAATCTGACCAAGATCACGTTCGACACCCAGTCGCCGCAGTGACGTGACGGTGCATGCGCGCTAACTCCCCCAGTGCTTTTTTCACTTCGCTGACGCTCCATAGCGTCGTGGCCGGGCTAATTGTTTTCCTCACTTACTACAGTGTGTGGCAGCAAGGCCCGCCACCGGTGATTTTTGAATTGGTGGCTGGTCCACCCACCGCACCGGATGAGCTGGTCGCGCCGGCGCTGGGTAATTCACTTACTCCCGTGAAAATAGAGACGCCGAAAATCGAACAGGCTCCCGAGAAATCTGAACCCAAGGTGGAGGAAGTGGTGCCCATGGTGAAGACGGTAGAAACGCCGCCGGCGAGCGAGGTCGTCCCGCCACCGCCGAAAATTAAACCCAAGACCGAGACTTCACTCCTCAAGGAGATGAAGAAAAGCCAGAAGATGTCGTACAAGGATTACCTGAAGAAGCATCCTTCGCCCAAGCCTGTGCCCCAAACCGCCATGACCACGCCCCGGACGGGCAACGTTCCAAGGATAGATGCTGAAGGGATTGCCCAAGGAGTGAAGGGCGGCTCCACGGCGAATAAGCGCGGTGGCGGCGGCGGCAAAGCCTTGACGCGGGAAGAGCAAAATGAGTTCGACACTTATATTTCTTTTTTAATCAGCGCGCTGAAGGAAGCCCATCTGCCGCCGCCGGGAGTGAGCGACAAGCTGGAAGCAAAAGTCACCTTCGACATCACGGCGAGTGGCCATATTTTGAATCCACGAATCTCCCGATCATCGGGAGACAAAGATTTTGACGAATCTGTACTCGAAGCCTTCCGCAAAGTACGGAGTATAGGTCCCACGCCCAACGGAAAATCGGATACCTGGACGGTGACGTTTCGGATGCGGGATGAGTAGGCTGTTGCTCGCTGGAAGTCGGGTGCTCGTTGCCATCAACTTCATCCATGATCTGGAGGTGCTGAATCTCAAGTTGGCCTATCCCGCTGAAAAAAAGACCGGCGTGAGGCCGGTCTTGAAAGTGAAACCGGGCTAAGTCCGAATTAGACGGTACGAATGGGGGAATAAGCAGGGGCGCTGGCAGGAGCTTTCGTCGCGGCTGAACATTTGCGGCCGAAGCGGGTATCGGCGATCTGAACCAAGAGGGCGGGGACCGTCATCAAAATGATTCTGACATCCATCCAGAAAGATTTGGTCTGGCCGTAGCGGATATCGAGACGGATCATTTCCTCGAAGGTGGTGCGGTTTTTGCCGGAGACCTGCCAGAGGCCGGTCAAACCTGGCATCGCCATGCAACGTTGACGCTGCCAAGGCAGGTAGGCTTCGTATTCCGTAGCGATGCAAGGGCGTGGGCCGACGATACTCATCTCGCCGCGGAGTACGTTGATAATCTGGGGAAGTTCATCGAGGCCGGAGGCGCGAAGCAACCAACTGCCGGGAATCAGGCGTGAGTCATTTTTCGAATCAAGCTTGGCCATTGGAGCGTTGGTAAGGATCAGATCCTTAACATAGTTTTGGTGACCGTGGGTGTCGGCGTTCACGTACATGCTGCGGAATTTGTAGATCCAAAAGCGACGGCCATGGCAGCCGATGCGCTCCTGACGAAATAGCACCGGACCAGGAGCCACCAGCTTGGTGACGATGGTCATGATCAAAGCCAACAGAGCGAAAAAGGGGAGGGCCAAAAGGCAGCAGGTGAGATCGATGCTCCGTTTCCACAGGGGCAATTGATTAACGGTGAGATCGTCGTGGGCTGCGTTAGTAGAGGGTGTGGCTGGGAGTGACATGGGTGTGATCAAATTCTGGTGTTAAGTTATCACGGGTTGATTATTTGCGATATTGGCCGCTAGACTAGCCCGGTTTCAGGTGCCAAATGGGCGTGGCCCGAGAAACACCCTACGGGCCTTAGCCGATCGGCTAGTTGGGGGATACTTGTAGAGGGAAATGGGCGTTTATGGGGACTAGCCGTTGATAGGCCGGGGGAATCTGTTGTCGTTTTGAGGGAGCAATTTTCGGACATCCCTTTTGGGTAGAACAGGAATAATTTCTTTCGAGTAAGCTCTTGAACTTCGAGGGAGAGAATCCACCGGGTGATTTTTTGGATAAGAAACATACTCACTCTAAATGTTTTTTCCAGTAGGACCTGTTATCGGAGTTGGTTCTGATTACGCCGTGCGTTCTCCAGTCATACATCGCGGCACCTGGGCCCAATGCTGGCGCTAACCGGTTGCGGGCTTGACGGGCGAATGGGTTGAGGCGTGTCTATGCCGCAAGACGTAATGAACGGATTTGAATTCATTCAGGATTTGGCGGTGGTGATGCTGGTGGCCGGCTTCGTGGGCTGGCTCTGCCATCGTCTGCGGATCTCTGTGATCGTGGGCTATCTCGCTGCGGGGGTGGTGATCGGGCCATACACGCCGCTCGGCTCGTTTTCTTCCTCCTTTTCGCTCGTGTCGAGTGTGGTGCGGATCGAGACGCTTTCGCAGGTCGGCTTGGTTTTCCTGATGTTTTCTATCGGCATGAAATTGAGCCTGCGCAAACTCCGTCGTATGGGTTGGCCGTTGGTCATAGCCACCGTGGTGGGGGCCGTGGTGATGTACAATCTCGCCCGTTTCGTCGGCGCTGGTTTGGGGTGGGGACAGGTGCACACGGTTTTTCTCGCGGCGATGCTGATGGTTTCTTCCTCGGCGATTATCAGTAAAGTGCTGCAAGAAGTCGGGGCGACTCACGAGAAGAGCGGGCAGATGGCCATGGGGGTGGCGATTTTGGAGGACGTGGTGGCGGTGGTGATGCTGACGATATTGAGTTCGTTGATCGCGCCGATGCGTGGCGGGGCGGAGCATTCGGTGGGCAGCACGCTCGGGATGTTGGGCGCATTTGTGGTGGTGGCGGGCGTGGGGGGCTTGCTCACGGTGCCGTGGTTGTTGCGAAAATTAAGCACGACGGCGGACCAGGAGCAGCTCACGATTGTGGTGGCGGGCCTGCTGTTCATGTTGGCGATCTTCGCGCATAAGGCGGGCTTTTCGGTGGCACTAGGCGCATTTTTGCTGGGAGCTATCGTGGCGGAGACGCCGCATCGTCTGCAGGTGGACCGGACCTTCGAGGGGATGCGCGATCTGTTCAGCGCGGTCTTCTTCGTGGCGATCGGCATGATGATTAATTTGCAGTCGGCGCTGCCTCTCTGGTGGTTGATACTGCTGCTGGCGGTCGTCACTTTGGTGGGGCGCACTCTGGCGTTGACGATTGGGATGTTGGTAACCGGGAGTCCCACTCGCGAAGCGATGGCGGTGGGACTATCGGTCACGCCGCTGGGGGAGTTTTCCTTCATTATCGTGCAGATGGGGATTCTGGCCAAAGTGTTGCCGGATCATTTTCAAGCGGTGGTGGTGGGCGTTTCGTTGCTCACGACCTTGGCGGCGCCGTTACTGACCCGCCGGGCCTCACAGATCGGCGAATGGGCGGATGCCAGGCAGCCGGGGTGGTTGCAACACTGGCTCGATTATTATCATGGTTGGCTGGAGCGGCTGACACTTTTGCAGAAGCGTAACCTCATTTGGCAACTGAGTCGAAAGCGCCTGATCCAGATCGGTATCGAGGTGCTGTTGGTGACCGGTTTGTTGGTGTTCTCCGAATCGGCCTTCGAGGCGGTGAGCCGGTTCCTGCCGGACGAAAGGCTGTTTCGCAATGCCCCGCGTATTATCTTCGGCGTCGGGCTGGCCTTGATCGCCTTGGTGCCGCTGGTCGCGATCTGGCGGAACATCGCGGCGGTGGCCATGCTGTTTGGGGAAATGAGTACGACTGGTTATAGCAACGCCGCCAAGCTGCGGCCGCTCGTGGAGGCGGGAGTAAAAGTCGTGGCGGGCGTCCTCATGGCGCTCTGGTTGAGTGCTATCATTCCGCTCGACGGCATGGGGCGTTGGGTGCCCTTGGTGGCGCTCGTGCTGGCGGCAGGGGCGGTGATTTTCATGCGCAGCAAACTCATTTTCTGGCACAGCGTGCTGGAGGTGGAGTTGCAGGAACGGCTGGTTCAGCCCGAACGGCATTTTGCTACCACGGCGTCACCGTGGCTGGCGGAACACGGGGAGTGGAATCTGGGGTTGATCGAGTGTGTGTTGCCCGACTTGGCGGATTGTCGCGGTCGCACCTTGGGCGAACTGGGGTTGCGGAATAAATTTGGCTGTGTGGTGGCGGGCGTCGAACGGCAGGGGGTGATGATCGGCAACCCTTCGACCGAGTTGGCGCTCTACCCGCACGATAAGGTGCTGCTCCTCGGCGATGCGGGGCAAACGGCCGCAGGCAAGGTATTCCTCTCTCAAGTCACCGTGACCGCGTCGGTCTCGCGTTTTGACGAAGTAAGACTGGAGACAGTCGAGGTTCCGGTAGGCAGCATGCTCGCGGGTTGGACGTTGGCCGAGTTGTCTCCGAGCCGGCGGTGTGGGGTGCAGGTGGCCGGCTTGCATCGCGGAGAGCAGCGCCTGCTCAATCCTGGCGGCGAGGAATATCTCCGGGTGGGAGACAATGTGCTCGTGTTGGGTAGCCCTGATCAAATCGCTGCTTTTCGTACGTGGGCGAACCAACCGTAAGCGGCGCCCTCCGCTGGATAGATTCAGCCATAGTGATCGTCAGATCAGAGCGATTTCGGTAAAACTGAAGGCGCTTACGGTATTGCTTTGAGGTCTGAATAATATTTCTCACATTTCGGGAATCTTTTCCTGTTGGTGGGCGTCTACTCACCAGCTTCACTCACCTCCCGATCACTATGATTTCAGATATTATCAAAGGCGCCGGCTTTCTCATCTGGCCACTCGCCCTCTGTTCCTTGATTGCCGTCTACATCGTCTGCGAGCGACTTTACTCCCTGCGCAAGGGAGCGGTTTTGCCCGACGATCTGGTTGACGCCATTGTGGAGGGCAGGGATGTCACCCCTGGGCGGCATTCGGTGTTGGCTCGGATCGTGGGCTTCGCCGACAAACACAAAAACGACCCGGAAGCGGTCAAGGCCTTCGCCCGATTGGAAATCAACCGCATGGAGCGAGGTGTGCCTTATTTGGATGTCATCCATGTGACGGCGCCGTTGCTCGGATTGACCGGCACCGTTTTGGGTTTGTTGAACGTGTTTAAGAATGTCTCGAAAGAAACCGGTATTCCTGACCCCGCACCGTTCATGCAGGGCGTCTCCTTGGCGTTGTCGGCCACGCTCATCGGCTTGCTCATCGCGATGCTGGCCTTGATCCCCAGCGGGTTTCTCCAGCGCAAAATTGAAAATTACGCGGTGAAAATCGATCTCCTGCTCGAACGCGTTTTAAGCCGGAACAGTAAGCCCACCCCATGAGCGCGCTCTATACGCGCCGACGGAAGAAGCCGGAAATCAATCTTGTGCCGTTGATCGACGTGCTCGTCATGCTCGTCTTTACTTCGTTTGTGACCATGCAGTTCAAGTCCATCACAGCGATGAATCTGACCTTGCCCAAAGCGGAGAGCGCCGGCAAAAATGAGCTGAAGGATTCCCTCACGATCACCATTACCAAGGAGGGCGCATTGTTCTTTAACAACCAAGCGGTAAAACCCGAAGAATTAGGCGAGGCCTTGAAGCAAGTCGCCGCTGTGCGCAAAGATATCACCGTGCTCATCCGGGCCGATGAATCATCCCAGCTCAAATACGCCATCGAGGTGATGGATGTCTGCAATAAATTTGGCCTGACCAAAGTGCGGATGCAGCTGAAAGATCAGTAAGGTGCGTAGCCACATAAGGGCTCACTGGCAGGGCTGACTCCCTTTGACCTGTCATTGCGAGGAGCGCAGCGACGAAGCAATCCAGCCGTTTCGACAAGCTCAAGGTCCCGAGCAAGTAGAGGGACTGGATTGCCACGGTCGGCAAACCTCCCTCGCAATGACAAACCTATGATCGCGATGTTATCTGTTATCTTAGCCCCTATGCGGGGGAGCCACAGGCCGCTACAGGTGACATTGTCTGCGCTGAATTTCTCCTCGCTACCCGCTCCTCGCTGCTCACTACTTCCGGTATGCTGATCCTCATCACCGGTGTCACCAAAGGACTCGGACGCGCCTTGGCGGAGTGGTACATGGCCAACGGTCACACGGTCGTCGGTTGCGGACGCAGTGCGGAGATATTGGAGATGCGTTTCACCTATCCGGCTCCGCATGATTTTGCCGTGGTAGACGTCACTGACGAAAACAAAGTCGCCCTTTGGTCCGAGAAAGTCACCGGCGTGCATGGCTCTCCGGATATTCTGATCTGTAATGCCGCGCTGATGAATAATCCCGCTCCGCTCTGGAAAGTGCCCGCCGCCGAGTTCAACAAACTCATCGACGTGAACATCAAAGGCGTTGCCACTGTGCTCCGGCATTTCGTACCCCCGATGATCGCGCGCGGCACCGGCGTGATCGTCACGTTGAGTTCCGGATGGGGCCGGGGAACCTCACCTGAAGTGGCGCCGTATTGCGCCAGTAAGTTTGCCATCGAGGGCCTGACCAAGGCGCTCGCGCAGGAAATTCCTTCTGGCATGGCCGCCATTCCGCTCAATCCCGGAGTGATCGATACCGCTATGCTGCGCCAGTGTTGGAGTACGGAAGCCGCCGGCTATCCGAAGGCAGACGCGTGGGCCAAGATCGCCGCCCCGTTTATTCTCCAGCTCGGCAGCAAAGATAACGGCCAGTCGCTGAGCGTGACGGGATTCGCGGAATGAGAATGTTTTTGCCTCATCCCTCACAAGAGTCATCACCTTGGATCCGCGTTATCAGACAGCCCTGCCGCATGCCAACCATCACAACAACCGCCCCCCCCACGAACCTAGAAGCCCATGCCGTTTGTCAAGAGTCAACTCGTGACCCCTTCTGAATTTCTCCTTCTGAATTTCCGTGACCCCTTCTGAATTTCCAATACTATAAATTTTCACGATGAGAAAAATTATTTTAAGTCTGTTTATTCTTAGCCGACTCGCCGCATCAGTTGTTGATGATTCGGTTACGGTGGAAGCATCAGCGCTTTACAGTGTAGCTACGGTAACTTTCGATAGTCATCATAAACCGGTACACTCTACACGTAAGGATGATTGTCGTGTTGTTATCTATATAAAAAATAATTGCGAAACCGTCTTGCGAATTCCAACTAGAGGTTACGAGCTCGTTAATGAGAAAGAAAACAAAGTGGGTTTGTTTGACATTGTTTGGAGCTATGCTGGTTCAAAAATTCAAAAAGGGTCAAAAAATTCAAAAAGGG
>JANYCF010000269.1 GCA_025360455.1 Opitutaceae bacterium
CTCCGCTTGGCAGAAGCACCGTAACAATCGCGGTGCCCCCATTAACTGGCGCTTCACCACAGAGGACGCGCGCATAAAACTTATCAGACTTTATCCGAAATTATAGCTGGTACGGGGTACTAGCCCTATTCGCTACTCCCAGAAAATGTGACCCTGTCGAGGACCGCCTAGCGTGATCGGCGGGCAAAAATGAGCGCGCTATCCATCCTCACAGATTCAGCACTATCAAAGAAATCCCTGCTCAATGGAGATACGGCTTTCACCTGAATACAGGCTGATTTAAATATAAATACGCTATAAATTCTACTTGTACTCATAATCTTCTCTGACTGGATGTGGCTCCACTATGGTAAACCAATCACGTCAGACTGACGCAGGTTTTACGCTCATCGAGCTGTTAACAGTGATAGCCATTATTGGAATTCTCGCCGCCTTAATCTTCCCAACTGTAGGAAAAGTTCGCGAAACCGCCCAACGGACAGTTGACGCCAATAATCTCCGCGAAATCGTGAAAGCCGCGCAGATTTTTGCCGCCGATAACAACGAAAGATTACCCGACCCGGCGTTCATTGCCGCACAGTCCCCTTCTTCACTTACCGGTGGCCAAGGCCCGTTTCTCTGGGCTGGCATTCTTGCCCAACGCGGTATTTTAACCGACCCGACTTTCTATTTCGCCAAGAACGATCCTCAGTTTAGCGGGATCTATCCCACCGCCATCGTCGATCCGGCCAACAAAGGTCAGCTCGACGCCAGCTTCACGACGAATCGCGTGTTGAGCTTTGAATTTGTCGGCGGCCTGCGCATGGGCGACGCCCCGACCACCCCCGTGGCCTTCACTCGCGGCCTGCTGGTTGCTGGCGTCTGGGACGCCTCCACCGCAGTCTACCGTGAAACCGGTGGCCACATCGCATTTCTGGGCGGCAACGTCCAGTTTTACCCCAACACCACCGAGTCCGCCAATCAGCTCACGCTGAACAACGGACGAAAGGGCAATGCTTTGCTGCAAGCATTACCTTTTAGTGCTAATGCAGCATCCAATCCACGTGTCTATGCCACGCCCCCTGCTGGAATCGGCTCTTTGGCCGGTATCCCCGCGGAGCGCGCGCCCTAGGCCGCGCGGATGGATGGTTTATCCGAAGCTCGCCATTGCTTTCGGCAAAAAGAAAAAGCCCGGTCGCAAGACCGGGCTTTTTCCTTTCCCCCATGGCCTTGCCGCCCCTAGCCTGCCTGTCTTCGCATGTCCGCCACCGCGCCCACCTACATTATCGGTCATAAAAACCCCGACGCTGACTCTATTTGCTCCGCGATCGCCTACGCCGCGTTCAAGGAACTCCGAGGTGAGAAAGGCTACCTCGCCGCTCGCTGCGGCAACTCCAACGCCCGCATCGACGCCATTCTCAGCCGTTTCCACACCCCGCTGCCTCTTTATCTGACTGACGTTTGCCCCCGGGTCCGCGACGTGATGATCACGGATGTCCACACGGTCCACACCGATGCCACCTGCGCAGAAGCGCTGGAGTTTATCGACCGCCATGGCCACCGCATCGTACCGGTTTTGAATGACGCCGGGAAATTCGTCGGCACCGTCACCGCCTCTCAATTGGCCCACGCCTTTTTGCCGCAGATCGCCGAACCCAAACGCATGCGGCAAGTCACCACCGATCTCAAATCCATTGCGCGTACGATCCACGCCCTCGTCGTCCATCTCGGCGCCGAGCCCGCCCAAGTCGAAGAACTTTACGTCCGCATCGGCGCCATGGATATCAGTTCTTTTTGGAAACTTTCCCAAGCCGAGGGCATTCCCGCCGGCCAGTCCATTATTGTGGTAGGCGACCGCCGCAACATTCAGGAAAAATCCATCGAACTCGGAGTGCGGGCTATCGTCGTCTGCGGTATGCAACCGATCGAAGACGGCGTAATCGATGCGGCCAAGGCCCGTGGCGTCAGTTTAATGATGAGCCCATACGATACCGCCACCACGGGGTGGCTCATCCGTACTGCGGGCCGGCTTTCTCCGTTGATCGATCAAACTTACACGTCGATCAATGCCGAAGCCCGGCTTTCCGATGTACGCAAGAAACTCGCGGCCTCCGCCGCTCCCGCTTTTCTCGTTCTCTCCGAGCAAGGAAACTTGGAAGGTATTCTCACCAAGAGCGACGTGTTAAAGCCCGTGCCGACCCGCCTCGTGCTCGTCGATCACAACGAACTCACTCAAGCCGTAACCGGCGCCGATGAAGTCAGCATCGCCGAGATTATCGATCATCACCGCCTCGGGCCGATGACCACGTCCCAACCGATTCTTTTTATCAATGAACCCGTCGGTTCCACCTGCACGATCGTCGCCGAACTTTTCCGCCGGTACGGTTTGAAGCCAACCCCGGATCTGGCCGGTATCATGATGTCGGGCCTGATCTCCGACACGTTGCTCCTGCGCAGTCCCACCTCCACCGCGAAAGATGCCGATGTCCTCGCTTGGCTGGAGACCCACGCCGACATCACCGCCAAGGCCCTCGCTGAGCTCATTTTCAGTTCCGGCTCCGTTATTCTCGCCCAGCCCGCCGACAAGGTTTTCCGCTCTGACTTCAAAATCTATGATGAGGAAGGTATTCGCTTCTCGGTTTCTCAAGTCGAAGAACTCGGCTTCGATAATTTCTGGGACAATGCCGATGCCCTTTCCGCCGCCCTCACGGAATTGCGCGAGAGCGAGAAGCTCACCTTTGCCGCCGCCCTCGTCACCGACATCAACACCCAGAATTCAATCATGCTCACCAAGGGCGACCCTGACTTCATTCGCCGCATCTCCTACACGCACATCAAGCAGGACGAGATTTTCGATCTCCCCGGAGTCGTCTCACGCAAAAAGCAGCTCATTCCCTATCTCACCAGCCTCCTCAAGGAAATGGCCTCTGACGGCAACGCGCCCACCAACCGCGGCCGCTCCATCTCACCCTTCCGCGGCTAGGAAACTTTCGTTGCCTGTCCGCACGAAAGTCCGCAATTTCTCCCTTTATGTCCGCCGAGCCCGCCACACCCGCCTTAGCACCCACTGACTTCATCCGCGATATCGTCGCCGCCGATGTCACCGAAAACCGTTACGCCAAAATCGTCACGCGCTTTCCGCCCGAACCCAACGGCTACCTGCACATCGGCCACGCCAAATCCATTTGCCTGAACTTCGGCATCGCCCGGGAAAACAACGGCCAGTGCAATCTCCGCTTCGACGACACCAATCCCGCCAAGGAAGAAATCGAATACGTCGACTCCATCACGACCGATGTGAAATGGTTGATCTCCGGTTGGGCCGATCATTGCCTCGCCTTCAAAGCCAAAGGGGCATCACCGGAGAAGACCACGGTCAACGGACTACCCGACTATTTTATCGCCCCTGTCTTCGAATCGAAAATCGAGAATCAAAAATCGAAAATCGATTCTGAGCCTTTCTCCGCCTCCAGCTACTTTGATCAGCTCTACGAATACGCCCTCGTCCTCATCAAGAAAGGCCAAGCGTATGTCTGCGATCTGAGCCCCGAAGACACCGATAAATATCGCGGCTCGCCCGACAAGCCCGGCCAGGACAGTCCTTTCCGCACCCGTTCCGTCGCGGAAAATCTCGATCTCTTCACTCGGATGAAAGCCGGTGAATTTCCCGACGGCACCCGTTCGTTGCGCAGCAAGATCGACATGGCCTCGCCCAACATGTGGCTGCGCGATCCGCTGCTCTACCGCATCCGCCACACCGCGCACCATCACACCGGCGACCAGTGGTGCATTTATCCGCTCTACGATTACGCCCACTGCCTCAGCGATTATCTCGAAGGCATCACGCACAGCATCTGCACGCTCGAGTTCGTTGACCACCGCCCGCTCTACGATTGGGTTCTCACCAGTCTCGATCTGCCCCGCGCACTCCCTCATCAATACGAATTCGCCAAGCTCAACCTCGGCTACACCATCGTCTCGAAGCGCAAGCTCCTCCAACTCGTCAACGAGAAGCTCGTGAGCGGTTGGGATGATCCGCGCATGCCGACTCTCTCCGGCCTCCGCCGCCGTGGCATTCCCGCCAGCGCCATCCGCCAGTTCGTCACCAGCGTCGGCGTCACCAAGTTCGATTCCCTCACCGAAGTCGCCGTGTTCGAAAACGCCGTCCGCAACGAACTCAACCCCACCGCCCAGCGTCGCCTCGCCGTCCTCAAGCCGATCAAAATCGTCCTCACCAACATTCCCGCCGGCGAAGTCATCGCGTGCACCGCGACGAATAATCCGCAGGACGAAACCCCCACGACGCGCCCCCTCGCGCTCACCCGCGAGGTGTTCATCGAGAGCGACGATTTCGCCGAAGTGCCGCCGCCAAAATATTTCCGTCTGAAGCCCGGTGGCGAAGTCCGCCTCAAATACGCCTGCATCATCAAGCTCGACGAGATCGTGAAGGATGCCACCGGCTCCGTCACCGAACTCCGCTGCACCGCCGATCTCACCACCCGTGCCGGCGGCATCAACGTCGAAAAGAAAGTCAAAGGCACGATCCACTGGGTCAGCGCCACGCAGTGCATCGACGCCGAAGTCCGTCTCTACGACCGACTCTTCAACGTCACCGAGCCCGCCGCCGAATTGGATTTCCTGCGCGTCGTGAATCCCCAATCGCTCGAAGTCGTCACCGCCAAACTTGAGTCCTCCCTCGCCAGCGCGACGCCCGCCGACCGTTTCCAATTCGAGCGCATCGGCTATTTCTCCCTCGATAAAGATTCCCCGGTAGGGCCGCCGCTCGCCGGCGCGCCGCGTCTCATCTTCAACCGCACGATTTCACTCAAAGACACTTGGGCGAAGTAAGACGCTCATCGCTAGCACCGCTGGTTGGCAATGGTCGCCCAACTCGCTAGCCTGAGTATTTCATACTCAAACCATGAAAAATTCTTGGGACCCAGAGATAGAAAGAGGATCACAGAGGTCACAGACCGAAACATAAAAACAAGTTTCGGATGTGACGTTCACGCCAGCTCACCAGCGCGAAAACCTCGCTCACCTTGTACACTCCTTCTCCCTCTGTGTCAGCCTCTGCGCTCTCTGTGAAAATGATTGGGAGAATTTAGATACGAAATTTCCGGGCGAGCGGTGTTTCGGCAGCCACGATCGCCTTGACTCCCTGCTCTGACTACCAACCCTTCTCGCTATGCAAGCCACCGCTCGCGACTTCATCCGCAAGTTCGCCCTCTACCGTAAGGCGGCACTCGCCGGAGAGACTATCCGAGTGAAAGATCGCGATGCTGTGGTCTATGTTTTTGCCCGTGAAAAAATCGCTGCGCCCAGCCTAACCGACGTAGCTGGACATTTGCTCGGCTCGATTAACACCCGCCTCCGCAAAAAATCGATGAACGGCTATGGGATATAGTAACGTCGCCACAGCACCTCTCATCCTCCACAAACACCAAGTCGCCCATGGACAAACTCCTCCTTAACGAATTCGAGACCCGCGTACTCGGCTGCCTCATCGAGAAGGAAATCACCACGCCGGAATATTATCCGCTTTCGTTGAACGCGCTCACCAATGCGTGTAATCAAATCAACAACCGCGATCCGGTCGTCGACTATGGTGACCAGCAAGTCCTGCGCGCCGTCGAATCCCTGCGCGACAAACGCCTCGCCACGGCGATCAGCGGCGGTGACAGCCGCGTCGTGAAGTATGGCCACAAAGCGGCCGACACCCTCGAACTCTCGCGTCCCGAAGTCGCCGTGCTCTGCGTGCTGCTCCTGCGCGGTCCGCAAACTGTCGGTGAACTCCGGACCCGCACCGGCCGCATGCACGAATTCGCCAGCCTCGCCGACGTACAGACGACGCTCCAAGCCCTGTCCGCCCGCCCAGAGCCGCTCGCCACCGTACTGCCCCGCCAAGCCGGCACGAAAGAACCCCGCTACGCCCACCTGCTCGCCGGCGAAATCATCACCACGCCGTCCACGACCGAGCCACCCTTCCCGGCACCGATTCCCGCCAGCCCAGATCGGATCACCCAGCTCGAAGCCGAAGTCGCGAGTCTGCGCACCGAACTCGCCGACCTCCGCCAACAATTCACGGATTTCCGCAAGCAGCTGGAGTAGGAAACGGTTAAGAATTTCCACGAAATCCGCTTTGCCTCGAAATTGTCGCGGGCACGCGCGCGTCCTCGCTTAAGGGCATTGTCGGTTGTGTCGATTGATCGCTACATCCGCCGCCATGCGAACAACGCACGACTATTTCTTGCCCTGTCGGTTACCCGGGAATCGGGCTCCCTTTCATTCGTGGATCTCCGACGCAGCGTTGCCACATCGGTCCTTCAATCACGCTGACTGAACCCACCCTGGTTGATGCAACTTCCTCCTATTCTCTCCAATGAAGCCGAGCGTCTCGCCGCGTTGCGGCGTTACGATATTCTCGATACCCCCGCCGAGCCGGAATTCGACGACTTCACCCGGCTGGCCGCCCAGATTTGCGGCACGCCAGTCGCGCTCATCACGCTGATCGATACCGAGCGTCAATGGTTTAAAAGCAAGGTGGGCGTGCCCATGTCCGAAACGCCGCGCGAGATGGCGTTTTGCACGCATACGATCCAAGGCCGTGATCTGCTCGAAATTTCCAATCTCAGCGAAGACATCCGTTTCCATGACCACCCGTTGGTCGCCAACAACCCTAGCGCCCGGTTCTACGCCGGCGCACCGCTGATTACTCCGGACGGCATGGGCTTGGGCACACTGTGCGTGCTGGACGTCGTGCCCCGCCACCTCACGCCCGAACAGCGCGACGCCATCCAAACCCTGAGCCGCCAGGTGATGGCCCAATTGGAGCTCCGGCGTTTCAACCAGCATCTCAAGCTGGTCGTGGAGGAGCGGACCGCTGCGCTGCTCGAAGGCGAAGAACGGTTCCGGCAACTCGCCGAATTTAGCAGCGATGTCTTTTGGTTTGTGGGCCTGCAACCCGCACGAAGTCTTTTCATCAGTCCGGCGGTGGAGAAAGTCTGGGGGTGGCCGGCGGAAAACTTTCCCCAAGATGCACCCGTCTGGCAGACCGCCATCCACGCGGATGATCGGTCACGGGTCCAAAAATTATGGCAAGCCTGCTTGCTGAGCCAGACGCCCGGGTTCGAAGCGGAGTATCGCATCGTCCGGCCGGATGGTTCGATGCGCTGGGTGTTGGACAACGGCACGCCCATTCGCAATGCCAGCGGGGAAATCATCCGCCTGGGCGGCATGGCCAAAGATATCACCGAAAGCAAACAGGTGGAAACGCACCGGTTGCGTACGCAGCGACTGGAGAGCATCGGCACGCTGGCCGGTGGGATTGCCCACGATCTCAACAATGCGCTCGCCCCCATTCTCATGGTCACCTCCCTGCTGCGGATGCAATACCCCAACGGCACCGAGCTGATCGATACCGTGGAATCCAGCGCCAAACATGGTGCCGATATGGTGCGACAGCTTTTGACCTTCGCCAAGGGCGTGGAAGGTGCCCGCCTCTCCATCCAGCCGCTCCATCTCCTCCGGGAAATGGAGAAAATCGTCAAAGGCACTTTCCCAAAAAATATTCAGCTGCGCACCGACTTCGGAAAAAATCTCCACGTCCTCCTCGGCGACTCGACGCAACTCTATCAAGTCTTGCTCAATCTGTGCGTGAACGCCCGCGATGCCATGCCGGAGGGTGGCACGCTGACCCTCGCGGCGGAAAATACGGAGATCGACGCCGCGTCAGCCCGAGCCATCCCCGAAGGCCGGCCCGGTCGCTACGTCGTCTGGCGCGTCACGGACACCGGCACCGGTATTCCGCCGGAAATTATTGAACGCATCTTCGAGCCGTTCTTCAGCACCAAGGCCACCGACAAAGGCACCGGCCTGGGTCTTTCAACCGTGATCGGCATCGTCAAAAGCCACGGCGGTTTTGTGCAGGTGATTTCCGCCCTCGGCCGGGGTTCGACTTTCGCCATTTATCTGCCCTTCGCCGAGACGGGCGCCACCGCGACACTCTCGCCATTCAAGGCTGCGACGGACTTTCGCGGCCACGGCGAAACCATTCTCGTGGTGGATGACGAAGCTGCGGTTCGCCAGACCGCGCGCTCGGTTTTGACGTCTCTCAATTTCGCAGTACTCACCGCCAGGAATGGCACCGAGGGCCTGATCCAAGCGGCCGAACTTCAATCCGGTCTCTATGCGGTCATGACCGACCAGCATATGCCGGAGATGGACGGACTCACCTTTGTACGGTCACTCAAAGGCATACTGCCTCAAATCGGTATCATCGTGGTCAGCGGACGCATGGACGAACGGGAAGCGAGCGAATTCAAAACCTTGGGAGTCGACGCGATGCTCGACAAGCCGTTCACGCAGGAAAAATTAGTGGAAGCCCTGAAAACTGTCTTTAAAAAACGCCGTCCAAACGCAAAAGTTCCAGCGCTAAGTTCCACCCAATTCTGAGCCATGCAATCGGACCACAATTTTAATCGAGCAAGGTATTCCCCGAATGATGGAGCGCGTTGCCCTCAACGCGCTTGGATCTGGCAGCCCTCCAACCAGCGTATCGGGGGCAACGCGCTCCACCTTTCGCTCCGAGGAAACTGCGTATATTGCCGTCACACGCAAAACCCGTTTTGCGGTCGAGGCGGCATCGTTACGCCCAAACATAATTGACCATGGCCAAGATTCTCCTCGTGGATGACAACGCTACGCTCCTGAAACATCAGGGCGAATTCCTGCGTCTTGGCGGCCATGAAGTAACCACGGCGCCCGACGGCAAGCTGGCGATGCGTCTGGTGCAAACCCAAGCGTTCGAACTCGTGATCACGGACCTCGTCATGCCGGAGAAAGAAGGCATCGAGCTCATCCAGGAACTGCGCCAGACTCATCCTGCCATTAAAATCATTGCCATGTCCGGTGGTGGCCGGGGCGATGCCCGAGATTATCTGGCGATCGCCAAGGCCCTCGGAGCCGCGCAGGTCCTCGCCAAACCCTTTTCCGGGGACGAGCTGTTGCAAGCGATAAACGCCGTCTTGGCCGAAGCGGGCTGACGATTTAGTGGGCAACAGAAAGCAGGCGCAAAGCGGGCTACTTGGCCGCCTTCTTCTTGTGTTTCCGATGCTTCTTTTTGGCAACCTTCGGCGTCTGGTGCTGGGCTTGGTCGGTAGTCGACACTGAGTCGGTGGCGGCTTGGGCGAAGAGACCCGTGGTGGCAAAAATCAGAGCGATAAAAAGGAGACGAAGCGTGTTTTTCATGAGGAAAAAGAGAAATTGAAGAAAGGCTGTGCCGAGTTACGAAAAGAATTCTTTTAGAAGCCAGAAATTTCTGCGGTCAAATCAAACTCGCCAAACGTCCGAGTCGGTTTGGCCATCAAAAGAAACATTTCGCCCGTATTCCCATTCACGATCTCCACCGTCTGTCCCTTGCGGGCCGCCGCCTTGGCTTTGGTAAACCCGCACACGAAAGAATGGATTGAAAATTTCATATCAGGCAGCCCAGTCGCTTAGCCAAAACGAAGCCAATGCAGGTGGAGCGGCTTGCCCTCAAGACGCTGATTGGGGAGCTGCCACATCCAAGCGCGTTGAGGGCAACGCGCTCCACCTTGGGTTGATCCCGATAGCGAAGGGAAAGCAGGGGCGACCACATGGATACTGTTTAGCATAATTGCCCGAGCCGCACCAGCACCCGATCCTTCCCCAGCACGCGGAAGATAGCGGTTATACTCGGACCAGCATTCGTACCGGTGGCCGCGAGCCGCGCGACGGCTTGGTAGTCGCCGAAACCGAGTGCTTTGCTTTCAGCGAGGGTCTTGATGCCGGCTTCGATGGTCGCGTCGCTGGAGAAATCTATCACCGGAATCGCGGCGATCAGCTCGGCGAGGCGCGCCTTCGGGTCGCCCTTGGCCATCACCTTCTCTTTCACCTTGGCGTCGATCAGGAAATCATCCGTGAAGAAATAGACCGTGTAAGCTCCGAGCTCATCGACGGACTTAATCTTCGGCTGCGCCAGCAGCATGATCTCGCGGAAATAGGCTTCATTGGCCATGATCGCCGCACCGTTCGGTTGCTTCGCGAAATACTCTTTCGCCAGCGCCACGAACCGGTCCGCCGGCTGCTCCAGCAGGTAAACCATATTCATGTGGTTTAGTTTTTTCCCGTCGAACTTGGCGTTGGACTGGTTGACGCCGGGCAGATCAAACAGCTTCACGATGTCGGTGATCGGCATTTTCTCGCGGTCATCGCCGGGATTCCAACCGAGGAGCGCGATGTAATTGACCAGTGCTTCGGGGAGAAAGTGACGTTGCTGATACTCCTCAATGAGCGCACCCTTGTCGCGTTTGCTCATCTTGCCGGTCCCCATTTCCGGGGATTTCAGAATAAGCGGAATGTGAGCGAACATGGGCGCGGCCACCCCGAAACCTTCATAGAGCCGGACGTGTTTGCTGGTATTCGACAGGTGATCTTCGCCGCGAATGACGTGGGTGATCTTCATCTCAATATCGTCGACGACATTCACGAAGTGAAACACCGGATTACCATCCGAGCGGAAGATCACGAAATCCTCATCCTCTTGCCGCTCCACCTTGCCGCGAATTTGATCTTCAATGACGACCGGAGCGATCTTCACTTTCTCGACTTCCTTTTTGCGGTGATCGTCGAAAATTGAGTAGCGTTCGCCGAGCATTTTGAACCAGACCGCGCCGTCCTTCTCATAGGCACGGCCGAAATCGAGGAGCTTCTGTTTGTATTGCTGGTAGATCGCACCGCGCTGGCTCTGCCGGTACGGGCCAAAGCCGCCGCGCTCGCCCACGCCATTGGCATTCGGACCCTCGTCCCAATCCATGCCGAGCCAGGTCATGCTGTCGTAGATGAGCTGGAGAAACTGTTCGCTGTTGCGCGCCTGATCGGTGTCCTCGATGCGGAGAATAAACGTACCGCCGGTATGTCGGGCGTAGAGCCAGTTAAACAAGGCCGTGCGGGCGCTGCCAATGTGGAAGAAGCCGGTGGGACTGGGAGCGAAACGAACGCGGACAGGTGACATAACAGGTGATTAATTGTTTTCCGCCTGTCATTGCGAGTCGGGAAGCGAAGAAGCAATCCAGCTGACTGGATCGCCACGTCCGGCAAGCCGGACTCGCGATGACAACACCGAAAGGCGTTGAGTTCGAAGCGGACGGTCAGCAAGAAGAAAGTCGTGGACCCTGTCAAAGCCTCTCCCACCCTCCCCCTCGATCCTGCCGATTTCACGCCCCGCTTCGATGCCGCAGCGCGAAAAG
This sequence comes from Opitutaceae bacterium, assembly GCA_025360455.1. GTDB lineage: Bacteria > Verrucomicrobiota > Verrucomicrobiia > Opitutales > Opitutaceae > Didemnitutus. The sequence continues at coordinate 11,250 of JANYCF010000269.1, forward strand.
CAGGTTTCAAGGTGACGCAGTTTGGCGAAATCCACGGCCATCCGTTACTCGCCTACACCAAACGCACGCCGGGACCAAGGCCCCGCGTCTACTTTTCCAGTGGAATCCATGGCGACGAACCCGCCGCTCCGTGGGCGTTATTGCGGCTGGTCGAAGAAGGATTCTTCGATGATCGCTGCACCTGGTTTATCTGTCCGCTGTTGAATCCCACCGGTTTTCTCCAGCGCACCCGCGAAAATCACGCCAAGGTGGATCTGAATCGTGACTACAAAGCTCCCCAGACCGAAGAAGCGCGCGCCCATGTCGCCTGGCTCCAGCGCCAACCCAATTTCGCTCTCGTCATCTGTGTGCACGAAGATTGGGAGGCCAAAGGTTTTTATCTCTACGAATTAAATCCGGAAAATCGTCCGACTTTGGCGAACGTGATGATCGAGGCAGCAAGAACAGTTTGCCCCATCGATCCTGATGCAGTGATCGACGGTCGCTCGGTCAGTGAACCCGGCATCATTCGGCCCATCAGCGATCCGTTGCTCCGCGAGACTTGGCCGGAAGCAATCTATCTGCGGCACCACCACAGCACGCTCGACTACACCATCGAGACGCCCTCGGCGCTCCCGCTCGAGCAACGCATCGCCACGCACCGCGCCGTGCTGATGGCCGCAGTGAGTGAATTTCTGAGCTAGGGCGCGACCACGACGAGTGCGAATCCTCAGCGGCTGGGCGCGCCGTAATGACATTCGCGGCGGGCCCAGCGGTCCCGCCCTACCTGACCTCACGCAGACGCGTTCGTCGAGCCCCACATCGGTGCCGGCAGTTTCTCCGTCACAAACGCATCGATCAACCGCTGCGCTTCCTCGGCCGGCAACGCCATGCGACTCTCGGCGAAGCGCGCGAGATCCTTCGGCCAAGGCGCGCGCAATAAATAATCCATTCCTGCCGGACGCAGATCCATCGCGGCGCAGTGCAAGGCCTGCCGCGTGATCGGCAGCAACGATGAGTGACGTTCGGTCCACCCTTTAATCGCGAATTCCAAATACAGACTCGAATCCGGACCATAGAGTTTATCGCCCACGACTCGCTTCCCCAACCACTCGGCATGCGCGCGAATCTGATGTTTGCGACCGGTGATCAACTCAACCCCGGCCAAAGTATAGCCGCCTCGCGACACAAGGGGATGAAAGATCGTAGTCGCTTCCTGCGCGCCTTCCGTGCCGGCCTCCACGACGCGTGACTTCACGGTCACATTCGCCGTGGGATCGGGGCCGAGGGGTTGATTGACGGTCACGGGGGCGGTCAACTCACCCTCCAGCAGCACCACGTAAGCTTTGCCCAGCCGGCGCTTCAGCACGGCTTTGCCCAAGCGTGTACCGGTGGCTTCATCTTTTGCCAAAATAATCACTCCAGAAGTCTCCCGATCGAGCCGATAAATAAAGCGAATGGTTTCCAACCCCCGACCTTCGCGCACCGCGCCCGCCAGACTGGACCATGGCCCATTTTTAGAAGGATGCACCACCAGCCAACCCGGTTTATCGATCAC
>JANYCF010000273.1 GCA_025360455.1 Opitutaceae bacterium
AACATCGTGAAGTATTGCAGCGGCGCGATGGAGAAGCCGGTGATGAGATCGAAATTCAGCCGGATGAGACTGTAGAAGGAGTAATTGGAAATGCCGGCGTGGCGTTCTTCGTGTTTCACTCCGACTTCCCCCGGGTTGCCCGAGAAACTGTAGGCGAGGGCGGGGATGAAGGTGTTGATGGCGCCGCTGCGGACGATGGCGTCGATGATCGGCCGGCGATAGGCGCGAAGCATGCAGCCTTGATCGGTCATCTCGATGCTGGTGAATTTTTCCCGGGCGAAGTTGATGATTTTTGAAGCGTAGGTGCGGAAAAAGGAATCTTGTCGTTTTAACCGGTAGCCGCCGACGTAGTCGAAGCCGGCATCGATTTTTTCCAGCAACTTTGGAATCTCTTCAGGTGGATTTTGCAGGTCGGCGTCGAGGGTAATAATGGTTTCGCCGCGCACGCGTTCAAACGCCGCCATGATGGCCATGTGCTGGCCGTAGTTGGCATTGAAATCGATGACACGGGTGACGTCGGGTCGCGCGGTGTATTGGGCTTTCAGCAACTCGATGGAGCGGTCGTGCGAACCGTCGTTGGTGAAGATGATTTCATAGCTGCGACCGAGGGCGTCCAGCACAGGATAAAGTCGGGTGAAGAGTGTGGGGAGGTTGAGCTCCTCGTTATAAACGGGGATCACCACGGAAAGTTGGACGGCCGGTGTACTCATGATTTCTGGTGGGCTTGCAAGATAGTGGTGAGGGTTTGCACGACGCGGGCGACATCGGCGCGGGTCATCGTCGGGAAGAGAGGGAGGGTCAGAATATTACGGCCGGCATATTCGGCGTGAGGGAAGTCGCCTTCTTTCCAGCCCAGATTACGATAGAGTTTAAAAAGATGAATGGCGGGATAGTGGACCCCGGTGGCGATGCCGGCGGCGTGCATCTGGGCCATGACGTCGGTGCGTTTTATGGTGAGTTTCGCCTCGGGGAGAATCACCTGAAACATGTGCCAGTTGCTGTTGGCGAAATCAGCGGGCGGTAGGCCGAGGCTGAGCGGGCGGATCGCCGCGGTGTCGAATAATTCAAAATAGAGTCGGGCAAATTCGCGGCGTTTCGTGGTGAAGGATTCGAGATGCGGCAGTTGGCCGAGACCGACGCGGGCGGCGACATCGGTGAGGTTGAATTTTCCGCCCACGAACTCGACTTCCATGCCGTCAAAACCGGTGCGGACCACGCCTTGCAGACGGTATTGCTCGGCGAGTTTGGCTTCGGCTTCGTTGTTGAGCACGAGACAACCGCCTTCCGTGGTGGTGATGTTTTTATTGGAGTGAAAACTGAACGAAACGAAATCACCAATGCTGCCGATGCGCTTCCCGTTCCAGGTACTGCCGATCGATTGCGCGGCGTCTTCGACCACGCGCAGATTATGCTTTTTCGCGATGGCGTAGAGCCGATCCCGGTCGACGGGTTGGCCGGCGAGATCGACGGGAATGATAGCGCGTGTGGCCGGGGTGATGGCGGCCTCGATGCGGTCGAGGTCGAGGTTGCGGGTGCGCGGATCGATGTCGACGAAGACGGGTTTTGCGCCGACATCGAGGATCACATTGCTGGTGGCGACCCAAGTGAGAGGCGTGGTGATGACCTCGTGGCCGGGACCGATCCCAGCGATGCGCAGGGCGATCTCCATGGTGCAGGTACCGGAATTGAAGGCGCGCACCGGACGACCGCTGAACAACTCGGAAAGTTTGGCTTCAAATTCCTTCACTTTAGGGCCGGAGGTGATCCAACCGGAGCGAAGCACCTCGGTCACACCGGTGATGGTTTCATCGTCAATGGTAGGACGGGTGAAGGGGAGGAAAGGGAGGGCGGGTTGGGCTTGGGCTGCGGTTTGGTTCGAGGACACGGAAAATTCAGGGTTGATTGCTAAACAGGTAATGGGACCGGCTTTCATCGAGCAAATAATAACGAAAAGCCGGGTCGGCGAAGAGTTTCTTGATTTCGTCCTTGCTGGCGACCACCCAAATGCGTCCCGCCTCGGTCCATTGCCGGCGGAATTCAGCTTCGCTGATGAAGCGCCCGTTGGCTCGGGCTGTCGCGTCAATCGCGACTTCGAGTTCACCGTAATTACCGACTACTCCCACCTCGCATTGGGCATAGAAACTAAAATCATGGAAATATTCTCCGTAGTGATAGATGCGATCGCCGGGCTTGGCATGAGATTTGTAGAGGGAGGCAAGATCACGTGTGCCCGGTTTGGCGATGTCATCCTGCGCATGGGCGAGGGCGAGTAACATCACACTGACCGAGGCCGCCATGGAGAGTAAGGGAATAATGGCTTTTTTCGTACGCCAGAGCCAGTGCACGGCACAGGCTCCGGTCATCAAGGCAAAGGCGCAGTACAAGCCATCAGCCCGCAATGCTTCCATCTGTGCGGCATGGCGGATGACGCCCGGACGTAATACCGCGTAGGCGATACCGACGCCGAGGACGATAGCGAAGCCGGAAAAGATCCAGAGGCCGGTGCGCAACCGGGGGCGGGCGTCTTCCTTGATCACCCGGGCGAGCCAGACGCCGATTAGCAGCGCGAGGGGCGGGAAAACGGGGAGAATGTAGGGGATCAGTTTTGACTGGGATTTGCTGAAGAAGAGAAAAACAAAAGCTGCCCATAATATAAAAAACCACGCATCGGCGTTTTCCTGACGCCGCGCCCAACCACCAGCGAGAGCCTCACGTACGGCTGGCCAGAGAAAACCGATCCAGGGGAATAGGCCGCCAACGACCACCGGGATGAAGAAGTACCACGGTTCGTAGCGATCATGTCCGACCGAGGTCGTGAATCGCTCCCAGTGTTCATGGATGAAGTAGAAGTGAGCCCAGGTGGCGTTGCGTTGGGCGGCGAGGAGGTGCCAAGGAGCGGCAATGGCGAGGAAAAGCAGGGTCCCGCTGGGCAGGTAGAAGGGACGGAGTCGCCGCCATTGGTTGAAGATAAGCAACCACAGGAACATGATGGCCCCGGTGACGAGGAAACCAATGAGTCCTTTCGTCAATGTAGCCAAAGCGGCACTTGTGTAGAGTCCGTAGAACAGCCAACGACGGCGTGCCCCGGGCGGCTCGCGTACTCCGAGGATAAAACAAAACAGGGTGGCGCTCATCAGCACAGAAACGGCCATGTCGAGAATCAGAATGCGGGCTAGGGCGAAGTAGAGCAGCGAGGTGCCGAGTACTATGGCCGCGGCGAGACCGGCGATGCGTCCGTGCATCCGGCGAGTTGCGGCGTAGGTGAGCAGGATTCCAAAAAGAGCGAATAAGGCCGGGGTCGCCCGCATCGCGAATTCATCCGGTCCGAAGACCTTGAGAAAACCCGCGACCGACCAGTACATGAGCGGCGGTTTTTCGAAGTAGAGTACCCCGTTCAGCCGGGGAAGTACGTAGTCGCCACTCGCGACCATTTCGCGAGGGATCTCCGCGTAACGGCCTTCATCCGGATTGACCAAGGTGGCATCACCGAGCTGGAAGAAATAGAGCAGGCCGAAGAGCAAGGCCAGACTCGCGAGATCGCGCCAGAGCTCCCGGCTGTCACGAAAGGAAGGAGCTTGGGCTGAAGAAAAAGAAGGCATGTTCAGTTGGTCAAATTGTCACGTCTGGCTCAAGGTAGATAGGTGAGACAAGCAAGGATTGATTGTTGGAGAGGAGAGGGACCGGCAAGACCATTGGCGCGACCGAAGCGATGCGATCAAATGGCCTAAAGTCCCTGCCGACTGATAAATGGATTGGGTAGGGGATGGCAAGTGGGCTTTGAGCGAGACAAATAGTTCTTGGTGCAAGCCGGGGAGTTGATTAACCAAAAGCAGTGCAACGGAGATTCAGCGTAACTGTTATGAGAGGGAACACGTCTCTTCGGACGTGGCCTTTCCTTTCCTATGCTTATCATGGCTGACGAGACCTTTGACCTCGCGGGTTGTCTCGACCGCGTCCGTTTACGCGATCAGGCCGCTTCACGCGCTCTGGTCGAGCATCTCTATCCGATGGTTATCCGTATTGTGCGGGCCCGCTTGCCGCGACGGGTGGCGGAAGAAGATCTGGCCCAGGATATTTTTCTAAAAATGTTTACCCGCCTCGCACAGTATCAGGGCGTTGTCCCCTTTTCCCACTGGGTCTCCCGGATCGCGGTCACGACCTGCATCGACCAGCTGCGCGCGCAGCAACGCCGGCCGGAATTGCGCTGGGCGGATCTATCCGAAAGCCAGGCGGAGGTCCTCGACAATGTCCTGACGGATACCCGGGACGAAGCGCCCAACGATACGCTCGCGGCCCACGAATTGGTGAATCAATTGCTCAGTCAGTTGAATCCGAACGATCAAACCGTGATCCGCATGCTGGACTTGGAGCAAAAAACGATTCTCGAGATCAGCCAGCTCACGGGTTGGGGACAATCGATGATCAAGGTGCGCGCCTTCCGGGCTCGACGTAAACTTCAGAAGCTATTCCAAACTTTAAAGGAGACCGGGAAATCATGAAAAACGATCAATCAGCATGGCAGCGCTTGGCTGCCGCCGCTCGCACCCACCGCGAGCAACACGACGAGACAGTCCCCTATGGCTTCGCTGTTCGGGTCGCGAGTCAGGCCTTCGCGAACCCAGCGCCGTCCGGTTCATCGGGCTTGTTGGAAAAATTTGCCCTCCGCGGCTTGCTCGCCGCTTGTTCTTTAAGTTTGGCCGCGATCGCCTTTGGTTTTACCCCGGGTAATGCCGAGCAGGAGGATGAAATCGCTTCTGCGGATAGCGTCAGTCAAATCCTCGACCTGTTATCCTAATGACGAATCAACCTTGGAAACTTGTTTTACTCTTGATCGGGATCTTCGTCGCGGGCGCGGTGAGCGGTGGATTCGTTACCCTGCGAGTGGCACGGCATATGATGCCCAAGCCGCACTCTCCGGAAAACTGGGGACCGGCACGGCTCAAAAAACTCTCCGAACGGCTCAGTTTGACGCCCGAGCAGGAGGAGAAAGTGAAGCCAATCATGAAGCGCGATATGGATGATCTCAGTCACATACGGGTGAATTGCATGGCGGAGGCGAAGCGTATTTTTGCCCGGATGGAGCACGATATTGCAGAGGTATTGACGCCGGAGCAGCGCACCAAATTTGACCAGATGAACCATGAAATGCGCGAACGCATGCAGAAATTCATGAAAGACCGTCCCTTCGGCCAACATGAGGGGCCGCATCAATTCCGTGAACATTCAAGTCCGCCGGAACCGGCGGATGGGCCACCCCCGCCAGCGGACGAACTTCCTCCGCCCGACAAGCCGCCGGGTGGAGTGTGAGGTATAAAATCACGCAAAACGGACGGGAAAAGATGAATTTATTATTTTAGTTGCGCACGAAGGTGGGCGACCTACGTTCCGCCTTGGCCAGGTGCCATGCATGGGCAGGCGCGTGAACCCCGCCAGGACCGGAAGGTAGCAACGGTGACGACGTCCTACCAGTGCCGTGGAGTGCCTGGCCACTATTTTTTAAGGGCTATAAAGCTGAATAACGGAAGGGTTGAAGATTTAATAAACGCGGGCTGGATTTTTCAGCCCAACCGGTTTTCAGTCCTGTCGCTTTTGATGTCTTCAGCTTATCAAGTCATTGCTCGCAAGTGGCGCCCCCAGACCTTCGATGATGTCGTGGGGCAGGACCATGTGGTGAGGACTTTGAGAAATGCCATTTCGCGCAACCGCATCGCCCATGCTTATCTCTTCGTTGGCCCGCGCGGCACGGGTAAGACCAGCACCGCGCGCATTTTTGCCAAGGCCCTCAACGTCACCGGCGGACCCAAGGCGGATTTCGATCCGTTGGATCCCGTCGCCTTGTCCATCGCGGACGGTTCTTGTCTCGATGTGATCGAAATCGACGGTGCCTCGAACAACGGCGTCGAACAAGTTCGTGAATTGCGCGAGACCGTCCGCTACGCCCCGGCCCAGGGCCAGTATAAAGTCTACATCATCGACGAGGTGCACATGCTTTCGGCTGCGGCGTTCAACGCGCTGCTGAAAACTCTTGAGGAGCCGCCGGCGCATGTGAAATTTATTTTCGCGACAACCGATGTGCAAAAGGTGCTGCCGACCATCATCTCCCGTTGCCAGCGTTTCGACCTGAAGCCGATTCCCATGGAGCTGATCGTGCAGCGCTTGAAGAAAATTGCCGTAGCCGAAAAAATTAAAGTGAGCGACGCTGCACTCGCCAGTATCGCCCGCATGGCTGACGGCGGCATGCGTGATGCCCAGTCCATTTTCGATCAGATGATCTCGTTTTGCGGCACGGATATCGGTGAACCTGATGTGCTCGACGTGTACGGTCTCGTGTCAGCGGAAAAAATCGCCGCGTTGGCGGCTGCGCTCGCGGCGGGCGATCACAAACAGATCGTCGCTATCGTGGACGAGTGCGATGAGAACGGCCGGGATCTTTACCGCCTGCTCGTCGATGTGCAGGCCAATGTCCGCACCGCGTTGCTCGATTCCATCGCCAAGGGCGGCGGCAGTGAAGTACTCGGCACCTCCATGACGACCGAGCAGCTCACGCGCCTGCTCGACGGTTTGCGTGAAGGTGAGGGTGGGGTGAAACACGGGTTGTCCGAGAAAATCAATTTCGAGGTGGCGCTGCTTAAGGCCGTCGAAGCCAGCCGGGCCCGGGCGATTGATAGCCTGATCAAGGAAATCGCGGCAATGGCGGATAGCCTGCCCGCTGATGGCTCAAAAAAAAACGACTGACGCGGCCAACTGAATCACCCAATAAGGACACCGAAGAAGAAGCCCCCATCACTATGGTAATTAGCGAAACAGTTGAGGCGGTCGACGTTGGGGCGCCGATCGGACCGGGTGAGGCCGAGGAGTCGGCTTTTTTGGCTGAACAATGTCAGGCCAATCCAACGCCGAGTGCTGGGATAGCATCCGCGGCGTCGGAGGAGCAAAATTTCCCACTACCTCCGATGGACGACTTGATTCAACTCATCCCCGCTGGTACGCGTGAGATCATGGATCAGCTTTTTCGGGCAAAATTCATCACGGTTCGACGTATGCCGGTCGCGGCCTTTAAGACTCAGAATTAGCCAAACAAACGTTGATCCATGGCATATGACGTGCTTTCTCACACCATTCTCTTCCGCGTTTAGGCAAGGCCAAGTGGCGTTGTCCGGCGCGGGTTCTCAACCCCCAGTCAACTAAACTACCATGAGCGTTAGTCCCTCCCGTCTCGCTGCCATCTCTGCGGCGAACTCATTCCAACCCTCCTCTGCCGTGGCTTTCAAAGAAAGCCATTCTGCCGCCATTTATGGCAAGAATGTCTTCAGCGAAAAAGTCATGCATCAGCGTCTGCCCAAGATGGCTTACAAGTCACTGCGCAAGACCATCGATACCGGTGCGCCCCTCGACGCGGCCGTCCTCGATATCGTCGCCACCGCCATGAAGGACTGGGCGCTGGAGAATCATGCTTCACACTACGCTCACGTTTTTCAGCCGCTCACCGGTATCACTGCCGAGAAGCACGACAGCTTCCTCGAGCCCGACGGTCGCGGCGGCGCCATCGCTGAGTTCTCCGGCAAGCAGCTCATCCAAGGCGAACCTGACGCTTCCTCTTTTCCCTCCGGCGGCATCCGCGCCACTTTCGAAGCCCGCGGCTACACCGCGTGGGACGTCACCAGCCCGTGCTATCTCACGGAGAACGCCAATGGCGTTACCCTCTGCATCCCGACCGCGTTCGTTTCCTGGACCGGTGAAGCCCTCGATCTCAAGACCCCGGTCTTGCGCTCCATGAAGGCCCTCGATGCCCAAGCTCGCCGTATCCTGAAACTTTTCGGCCACCAAAATATTCCGATGGTCACGGCCACCGCCGGTCCCGAGCAGGAATATTTCCTGATCGACCGTAATTTCTACCTCTCGCGCCCCGATCTCGTTTCGGCTGGTCGCACCCTTTTCGGCGCCCGTCCGCCGAAGGGTCAGGAATTCGAAGATCAATATTTCGGTGTCATCCCTGAGCGCGTGCTCGCCTGCATGCACGAAACCGAGGCTGAGCTCTACAAACTCGGCGTACCGGTTAAGACCCGCCACAACGAGGTCGCGACAGTACGAACTCGCGCCCATTTACGAAAACGCGAACATCGCCGCCGATCACCAGCAAACTGTCATGGTCATGCTGAAACGCGTCGCGCACAAATACGGTCTCGAGTGCTTGCTGCACGAGAAGCCGTTCGCCGGCGTCAACGGTTCCGGCAAGCATCTCAACTGGTCGCTCGGCAATTCCGCACAAGGCAATTTGCTCGAACCCGGCAGCACGCCACACCAGAACATGCAGTTCCTCGTGTTCTGCGCCGCCGTCATCCGCGCCGTACATCGTCACGGTGCGCTTCTCCGCGCCCTGGTCGCCTCCGCCTCGAATGACCACCGGCTCGGTGCCAACGAGGCTCCGCCCGCGATCATCTCGATCTTCCTCGGCGATCAGTTGGCCGATGTCTTTACCCAGCTCAAGAAAGGAAAAGCCAAGAGCTCGAAGGCGGCCGGCACGATGCACCTCGGCGTTGATACGCTGCCCATCCTCATGAAGGACGCCGGCGACCGTAACCGCACCTCGCCGTTTGCCTTCACCGGTAATAAATTCGAGTTCCGCGCCGTCGCCTCCAACCAGTCCATCGCCGCTCCGCTCGCCGCGTTGAACACCATCATGGCCGAATCGCTCGATTACATCGCCAGCAAGCTCGAAAAAGCTTCGCCCGCGAAATTCAACGATGCCGTGCAGGATATCCTCACCGAAATCGCGAAGGAGCACAGCGCGATTATCTTCAACGGTAACGGCTACTCCGAAGAATGGCACAAGGAAGCGGCCAAGCGCGGCCTGCCCAATCTCAAGACCAGCGTGGATTGCATTCCGGTCATCGCCGCGAAGAGCACCGTCGCCGCCTACGAGGCCTACGGGATTCTCACCAAGCGCGAACTCGAAGCCCGTCGTGATATCGCTTTCGAGCAATACGTGAAATCTGTCAACGTCGAGGCCAACATCGTCACCGAGATGGTGGCGACCAAGTATGTGCCCGCCGCGATCCGTTATCAGACTGAACTCGCGCAGAACGTCGCCGCTTTGAAAGCCGCCGGCGTGAAAGCCGATGTCGGTTTGCTCAACAAGATCACCGCGCTCATCACCAGCCTCAATGAACAATCCGAGAAGTTGGGCGAGATCCGCAGCCATCACGTCAGCGGACTTGAAGCCGAAGCCGCGCACTACTGTAACGAAGTGCTCCCGCAACTCCTCGCTATCCGCAAGGAAGTCGATGCGCTCGAAGCCATCTGCCCCGATGAAAGCTGGCCGGTGCCGACCTACGAAGAGATGCTCTTTATTCGTTGATTTGGGACTGATCGCTTAACAAGAGAACTAACGCCCGGCCGTGAAAACGACCGGGCGTTTTTGTTAGATCAGTTCGGAGTAGCGGCAGGCGTCTCTGCCTGCCGAGCCTTTGTTCGATAGGAGTAGCCGCGTTGCCCTTCGGCTTCGCTCAAGGCCCAGAGCCAGCCGAACGGGGAGCGGAGCGACAACATGGTGCTCGGAACCACACTTTCGCTACCGCCCAAGTGCGGCTACAATCCAGGCATGTCTATTCTCCTCACCTTCACACCGGATGACTGATCGCCCAAGGCCAGGTTTCTTCCTTCGCGCATAATCTGCGCACGATTGGATTTCTGCGAATATGCGCAGCCTTCTCCTCCAGCTCGCGGCCGTGGCTGACCATTTCTTCGTAGAAGTTTCCCTGCCACTGGATTTTTAGCTGCTTAGCCTGGGCGGTTTTCCAATCACCGATGACTTCATTCATTTTTCGATTCGGCGGAAAGACCAGCAGCGCATGCAGGTGATCCGGCATCAGAAGAAATAAATGACAATACCAGCGCGCGATGTCGTGGTACAGAGTGGCTGACTTGAGTAACGCCGGTGCCAGCTGTTTGTCAGTGAGCGGCAAGGTCGAAAATGATTCGGCACGGATGCGGATGTGATACGCCTCGCCGGTTTTCACCCAACCCGGCACGAGAGGCGACGGGTGTCCAAGATCGTGAGTCATACGGCATAAAAACCTGATCAGTGGTTGGGTTCCATCTTGAAATGAATCAGGGCTACGGGGAAATTTGTAGCCACATTGTCGCGAAGCGACAACGTGGTGTGCGGAACCACGCTTTCGCTATCGCTCAAGCGCGGCTACCTGTGTCCTACTCAATTTCACCCAGCCGGATACAGGCGGCTTCCCGGAGTGGCAGGTTGGTGGCGGCGGAGACCTGTGGGCTCGGTCCAATGGGGATGAGCGGCGGCACCGAGAGTTTGCATTTTTCCTGAGCGTAGCGACAGCGCGGATGAAAGGCACAACCGGAGGGTGGGTTGAGCGGCGAGGGCGGATCACCGGCGAGGATGATGCGGCTGCGTGGCGCATCGGGATCGTGGCTTGGGATCGCACTCACCAGCGCGCGCGTATAGGGATGACGCGGCTGCTCGATGACATCAATGGCAGGCCCGAGTTCGACAATCTTGCCGAGATACATCACAGCGACACGATCAGAGATATGCTTCACGACCGAGAGATCGTGTGCGATGAAGAGGAGCGTGAGATTCATCGAGCGGACGAGCTCCGCCAGCAGATTGAGAATCTGTGCCTGAATGGAAACATCGAGGGCGGACACCGGTTCGTCGGCGATGATGAGCTGTGGTTCCAAGGCGAGGGCACGGGCGATGGCAATGCGTTGACGCTGACCGCCGGAAAATTCATGCGGATATTTCCGCATGAAACGCGGATCGAGTCCGACCTTGCCGAGCAATTCAATCACGCGGGTTTCCACCTGATCGGGAGACACTACGCCATGGACGAGCAACGGTTCAGCGAGGGCGTCGAAGATCGTCATGCGCGGATTGAGCGAGGCGAAAGGATCTTGGAAAACCAGCTGCATATCGCGCCGCGCCGCTTTTATTTCCATGGCTGTAGCCGTGGTCAGATTGCGCCCGGCCAGAACGACGGTGCCACCCGTCGTGGGGATGAGCTGCATGATGGTGCGGGCGAGCGTGGATTTGCCGCAGCCGGATTCGCCGACGAGTCCCAGCACTTCGCCGCGCTGCACACTCAAGCTGACTCCATCCACGGCTTTCACCGTACCGGTTTGTTTGCGCACGAAGAAACCCGACTCCACGGGAAAGTGGGTTTGGAGATTGGTGAGCTGAAGGAGTGGAGAAGGCATTTTGTTTAACCACTAATGCTAGACGATCCAGAACGGTGTATTGGCATTGGGTGGAACCCGGCCTCCGGACGGGTTGGTTTTTCGTTCGCAGCAGAAAACGCGTCCGGAGGCCGCGTTCCACCCAAGTCAACGGCATCGCTACAGCTAATAGACTCTAATGATGAACGGCGAAGATTAGTGTTCACGAGTGTGGCTTAGTGGTTTCAAATTTCCCCAGCTTGGACGCGGAGACAAGCATGTTGATGCGTGGGAGAAATGGCGGCGAGCACCGGTGTTTCATTTCGGCATCGGTTAGTGGCAAATTCGCAGCGCGGGGCGAAGGCGCAGCCGATGGTGGGCTTCGATAAATCCGGGGGCAGACCGGAGATTGTGTAGAGTACGTTGCCTTTGGGCTGGAGGCCGGGAATGGATTTTTGCAAAGCCCGCGTGTAGGGATGGCGGGGAGATTTGAAGAGGGCGCGGGTGTCGGCGCTTTCGACGATGCGGCCGGCATACATCACCTGCACGCGGTCACAGAGACCGGACACGACCCCAAGATCATGGGTGACGAAGATCACCGCCATACCGAATTCGCGCTGCAGTTTTTGTATGAGTTCGAGAATTTGCGCCTGCACTGTCACGTCAAGCGCCGTGGTGGGTTCATCCGCGATGAGCAACT
>JANYCF010000304.1 GCA_025360455.1 Opitutaceae bacterium
GTGGTGCTCAAGCAGGAGGCGCTCTTGGTAGGTCCCGCGGTGGCGCTGGGCGAGCCTGCAACGGAGAGGAGAACAGGAAAAATCGCAGAAGGTTTTAACCACGGATTACGGAACACACAGAAATGTGTCCGCACTTTTATGCCCGTGTTAATGATTGGGCTGGCAGAAGCAGGAGGACTTGATGCTTATATCGGCGCGGTCCCAGATTTTATCGAAGCGGGTGCGGATGAAAATTGCTTGTTCGTCTTTCCCCTGGAAGCGGAGGGCTTCACTTAGACCGAAGAGTGACCAACCATTTTCCGGTATATGCCGGAGGTCTTCGCGATAAACTTCCTCGGCTTCGGCGTAGCGTTGGCGCGTCATGAGCGTGGCGCCGAGCGAATGGCGGACGGGAATGAGCCAACCGGGCGGTTCATCGTATTTGAGGTGGTCCTCGTTCGCGATGGCGGTGCGCAACTGGCTGAGCCCCGCTTCGAGTTTGTCTTCACGAATGAGAATTTCCCCTTCGAGCATGGGCGTGACGATGGCGAGGATGGTCTGGCCAAGGTTATTGCCGGCGGCGGGTTCGTCGGCCGGGACTTTTTTTGCGGCGGCGAGGTAGGCGAGTTGTTCGAGGCGGGCTTTGGCGGGTTCTCCTTTTGCGGCGTAAGCGATGCCGCGCGCGGCGTATTGAAACGCGTGAGTGAAGGGCTGGCTTTCGGGGTGCAGGGGTTCGGCGAGGATCTCATCCCAGCGACCAAAGCGAAGGGAAATTTCCATCGGCAGGGCGAGCCAAGCTTCAGACCCGCTGGCGCTGAATTCCTGCATGAATTCCGGCGAGAGGCCTGCGACCAGTGCGTTGATGTGTTCAGCGGCCAACCGGCTGCGGCCGGTCATCATTGCAGCGTAGGCGAGCATGTGCTCGTTGTGCGCTACGTAGACGTTGAGAAATCCCTGGACGGGGCCGGTGATTTTTCGGTAAGCCGCGGCGGCGGCGACCGCTTGGTAATTGGACTCGATCGCCTCGGCCCAACGGCCGACGCGGATATATATATGCGAAGGCATGTGGACGTTATGGGCGAGACCGGGTTGGAGGGTCAGCAAACGGTCGGCGGCGGCCAAGGCGCGACCGGGGAGCGGCGAGGCTTCGACCGCATGGATGTAGAGATGGTTCGCCAAGGGGTGGTTGAGATCGAGGGCGAGTACGGCTTCGAGGGTCGCAAGAATTTCTTCGGTGCCGGGTTGGGGTTTGCCGTCCAAGGTCCATTGATCCCACGGGCGGAGATCCAGTAAGGCTTCTGCGAATAACGCGCCAATATCCGCATCATCAGGGTGCGCTTGCCAGAGGGTGCGCAGGGCGTCGGCGTAACTGCGGTCGAGCGAGCTGCGGTCTTCCGGTTGGGGATTCGCGTAGCGGGTGCCGAGGGTGGCGATCAATTCGCGTTCGAGTGGGGAGGCGTGTTCGAGCAGGTCGCGAGCGAGAGTGAGTTCCTGCCATGCCTGCACCGCAGCCGGCGGCGGCACGAGGGGAAAATTAATATGCGGGCCGCAGGCGAGAGCGATGCCCCAGTGCGGCATGGGCGAAGCGGGGTCGAGCTGTGCGGCGGTTTGGAACGCGCGGATGGCGGCACTGTGGTTGTAGCCAAACAAGAACCGGAGGCCTTGATCAAAGTAGCGCTGGGCTTCGGGGGAGGTCGTGCTGATCGGGCGCGAATAACTGCCGAGCGTGTCGAAGAGCGGTTCCTTGGCGGGCAGGGTAATTCCGCTACCCGCAAGGACCAACAGGAGGAGCAAACTGAGATAACGGGCTAGCGTGAGGGGTTTCATGCCGCGAGGGATTCACTCGCCACTATTCGCGGCGCGCGACGAAAAGCAAGCGAGCGCGTGGGGGTGCCGGTTAAAGGAGGGAACCTTTGTTCCAACAGCTACAGCATTTTCAGTATGAGTGTAGCCGCGTTGGAGCAGAGCGACAACGTAGTCACGTCAGCGGACCACGCCTTCGCCTCCAGCTCAAGCGCGGCTACAGAATTCATGAACCTGCTTTAGGCCGGTGCAATGTCGCCGTACCGATATGGGTGGCTTAATTTTCCTTATCCGTTGGCGGAATAATGATCACGCCGCATTTGGCTTTTTTAAGGACACCGCTGGCGGTGCTGCCGACGAGGAAGTCGTAGAGTTTACCGTGGCCGTGCGAACCCATGAGGATGAAATCGGCATGGGCTTGACCGGCTTCTTCGCGAATGAGTGCCACCGGCGCGCCAATGAGGGTTTTATTCGTGCAGACGATTCCCGCTTTGAGGAAATGCTCCGTATAGTGGGTCAATTTTTTCTGGGACGCGTTTTTGCTGATGGTGACCGCTTCCTGTATGACCTCGGCGGGCAGGGCGTATTCGGCAGTGGCGATGACGGGGGCTTGCACGATGTGGAGTAACACAACCTTCCCATTGAACGCACGGGCGAAGGCCATGGCTGATTCGACCACTTTTTCGGTGATCGGGGAGAAATCAACGGGGACAAGGAATGTTTTCATGATGCTATACTATACCCAAATTTCTGCTGCGGGCATCTAATCCTTGGGCAAAGATGGGCAGATTTTGCCATTTTAGCTGCTTAGCGTTTGCCAATCCTTGGTCCGATGATTTCGGTGGCAGGCCTATCACCCGTCAACTCATGGCAAACACACACGTTTGGAACTTCTTCCGCACCGGCGGGCTCGATCAAGTCAATCTGGCGACAGGGGCCGACCTGTTGAATCTTGAAAATCTTGATCAGAAACTGTGGGTGGCGCTGAGTTGCCCGGTCAAGGGACTCGAACTCGACGAGGCGACTTTGGCGATGATTGATACCGATGGCGACGGACGTATCCGCGTGCCGGAGTTACTCGCGGCCATCAAATGGGCCGCGCCCCGCTTGAA
>JANYCF010000335.1 GCA_025360455.1 Opitutaceae bacterium
GATCATCGTGAGCTGATCCGTTTACTCAGCGAGTCTTAACGAGGGCATTTCTGGAGGTAGGACGGGACCGCTGGGACCACCGTGAATGTTCTTACGGCGCGCCCAGCCGCCGAGGCTTTGCACTCGTCGCGGTCGCACCCGATCCAAATCCAAAGCTAACTGCACCTTCACTGTAGATCCACCGCCGCACGCACCACAGATACGTGAGCCGCCCTCGTAGCTGAACACCAATCCGATCCGCAATTCCGACTATTGCTCCAGCCGTTTCGCTGTGGCCTTGGTTGCCTCGAGGCTTTTCAGAAGATCCGTCGAACTCGACACGGAGCCAAACCGTTTTTCGATCAGGTAGAGCGATGCCTCGTAATTGCTCCGGGGAAATTCCGCTCCGCATGGCTCCGCGGTACAATCGGCCAGCAACACACAGGAGTAGTCGCGAAAGAATGCGTCGCGAATGGTTGATTCCACGCAGACACTCGTCGTGCAACCGGTGAAAATCAGCTGCGTGGCGCCCTGTTTTTTCAGCACCGCGTCGAGCTCGGTTTCAAAAAATCCGCTGAACTTGGTCTTGTAGACCAAGAGGTCGCCAACTTCAGGTTTGAGAGCGGGCAGCACCTCGGTGTTCCAAGTGTCGCGGCCCAAAACCGCGTGCGGCTTTCCATCAGGCCCCGGAATCATCACGCCGACTTCCGCCGATTTGATATAAAGGACTTTAACGCCAGCCTGCCGAGCCGCAGCCAGGACCTTAGCCGTCGGGGTGACGGCTTGTTGAATTCCGGTCAGATCGAATCCCATCAAATCGAACATGCCGCCCTTGGAGCCGAAATCATTTTGCATATCGACGACGATCACCACCGTCTTGGTAAGATCGAGCTCAACGGGCGCGGATTTCGCCGGCAACATGACAGACAGCGCGCGCCCCTTGCTCGCAACCACTTCAGCCCGCCCAATGAGCGGAGCGACCAACAGTCCCAGAAAGCCGACAAAGGCGAAGATGAGTTGAGTACTCCTTTTCTGAGATTTGAATGAGGGGATCATGCGGACAAGGCTG
Source organism: Opitutaceae bacterium (assembly GCA_025360455.1). Taxonomy (GTDB): domain Bacteria; phylum Verrucomicrobiota; class Verrucomicrobiia; order Opitutales; family Opitutaceae; genus Didemnitutus. Next base: position 1,049 of record JANYCF010000335.1, read on the forward strand.
CGCTGGCCAGTTGATGCGGGCAAACCTTTATCATTCCACGATTCCTAGGCATTGCACGAAACCACTGTAATGCCCGGATTCCCTCACGACTGAGCAACGCGGTCCCGGTGTGTATTTGCGTCTGAGAATTGTTTCCTCATTCATCCAACAAACCTCAGACATGCCCGAAGCCTTTATGTTCGATCTCCCCGCTTACTTTACCCGCATCGGCTACACCGGGCCGCGCGAGCCGACGCTCGCCGTGCTGCGCGCGTTGCAGCTCCAACACATGATCGCGGTGCCGACCGAAAATCTCGACGTCCTGCTTGGACATCCCATCGGAATCGATCTTGCCACCCTCGAGCAAAAGCTCGTGCACGAACGCCGCGGCGGCTACTGTTTCGAGCAGAACACCCTCTTCGGTGCAGTGCTGCGCGCCCTCGGTTTTTTCGTCACACCGTTGCTCGCCCGTGTTCGCTGGCAAGTGCCCGCGGATCATCGCACCGGACTCACCCACATGGTGCTGCGAGTGGAAATCGAAGGACGCGGCTGGCTGGTGGATGTCGGCATGGGCGGAGTCGGCGCGACCGCTCCGCTCGCGCTCGATACGGAGGCCGAGCAATCCACTCCGCACGAACTTCGGCGGTTGTTGCACAAGTCAGGCGTGACGCTCCATCAAATGCGTTCCGGCACCGAGTGGCTGGATGTCTATGAGTTCACCCAAAACGAACCCGTGCCCATGGATTTCGAGTTGAGCAACTGGTACAGCTGCACGCATCCGAAAGCTTTTTTCGTGAACAACCTCGTCGTCACCCGCGTCGAACGCGATCGCCGTGTGATCATCTACAACTGCGACTTCACGTACCGATACCCCGATGGCCGCGCCGAGACAAAAAACATCGAATCCCCCGAAGAACTCCTCGCCCTCCTCGCCGAGCATTTCGGTCTGCACTTCCCCGCCGGCACCTGTTTCGGCAAATCCGGCACGGCTTGGCCGGTGTGAACCAAGGTCCGGAGCATTTACCGAAAAACCTATTCCCTATTCTTGTGGCCACGAGCACCAGCGAGTTGACGATTCCAGCCGATTGAAGGTAATCCGCTCCACCTGCCCTCCCATAGCCGCGCTTGAAAGCGCAGCCAGAAAGCGTAGTCTTCTTTCTCCGTGAGCCACGTTTTTGCTTCGTTCAAACGCGGCGACAAACCCAGCGCGTTGAGGACAACGTGCTCCACCCTCTGCTCGCTAGCGCTCGCAGCACGCATTTTCCTCCATCGTTTCCTTCGCGAGACTCAGAGCAAAGACATTCTGTCACCCACCAAAAACAGTGAAGAGCCCAAAATCTTTCAGCTGAACTTTTTTGCCCGCGTCCATTTCCCGCATCGTCCGCGAGATCTCACGACGGCCGGAAGGCGATTCGTTTTTTAGGCGCAGGAGATAAGCCGAAGCCATACGCCGGTCCCTTTCCGAAAGCTTGGGGAGCGGTTGCTTGATATCGAGAATCGCCATGGCAGTCATGACCTCACGTTAGCCGGCAGAAGCGCCTCGTCAAAGCGGAGGAAGGCTCGACGCTGGGTTGCATGCAGGAGCTTGTTTACAGGCGACTCGGGGCGCACGAGGGAAACGAACGTTGGATGTCGCCTGTAAACAAGCTCCTACAAATTAGACAACTGGCCTGCCGGCTCGCTGCGCCTCGGCTGGCTTCGTTCAATTTCCCTCTCATGGAGAAGGTCGTAATGGCCGATTTCCATGAGAGTCGCATCATCGGCATTCCGGCGGATAAACTCCTCGACCTCATGTCCCTCGATCAGGGAAATCTTTCGTTTCTTCATTTTCCCGCCGACGAAATATTTTTCCAAACGATAATCTTTCCCTTTTTTCATAAGGCACCACTCAAACGTCAGTCTTCGCCGGTGTTTCCCTCCGCCAGCATTTGGGCTGCACGATCAAAGTCTTCATCAGCCACCTTTCCGGTGGATTTTCTTTCGCGTCATTCGCGTGTTTCGCGGGCCACCGGGTTGTGTCTCGCAGCGCATCGCTCACCTCATCGCGGGCGGAATACGTCCTTCGATGGCCTCGATCATATCAAACGCCGTCTGCGCCGTGATGTGCTCCATGCCGGGCTCCTGGCGCATCGCGGCGAAG
>JANYCF010000374.1 GCA_025360455.1 Opitutaceae bacterium
GGCGGGGCTGCTCTCCACCGGACGGAGCGCAGCGGAGGAGGACGCAGGATGCGTGACGGCTCCGCTGGCGCGCAGCGTGCCGCTTGGATCATTGACGACGTTGCCACCACAAACAACCAAGCCTGACCCTATTTTCCGTTCCTGACCCTATTTTCCGTTCCCTATTTTCCGTTCCTGACCCCGTTGCGTTGGGCAATTCTGCAAAATTTACGACCAGAGAAAAATCGGTAACAGTTCATTTTTGAGAATACCGGAGAGGGTACTTTTCAGCAAATGTATCAAACTCTACCAATGGATTTAAAGTCGATCCACTATAGTCAGTCAAGGCGACTCCGGTCAATTCAAGCTCGCTACCATGGTTCAATGAAAATGGCCAAAAAATATCGACCACGCCATCGTGAACCGGGTTTCCGTAGGTTTCTATATGCCCCGCATCCGCAACGGCGATGCCCTGAGCTGGGACTTTAAATACAACTCTCAAAAGCGCAAATACTTTGGCACGAGCGTCGATGTCTCCAAAGAGATCTGTTTCGTGACTCAAGATATAGGCTTCGATACCCTGCCTGATTTCCGTTTTGGAATATTTTGCCAGCTCAACATATAACCGAGTGATCCCCGCACGAAATTCGACCTCATCTGATCGAAAATGGGTCCAACAAGGGCAGCGAGCCAACTCGATAGCAATTGCACGGGCATGTGGTGAATACACTTGTTTTGAGGGCTGTGTTCCTGAATCGGCATGCAGGGTGCCGACAATGCTGATTGTCAGAAAACAACCTAACAGTGTAACAATCCTTTGTACTGTTGTCATGGGAGTTTAAAGTATTATGGATAACGTATAAGTGACCCTTGTCCGCCTTGGAATGTAACCGATACACCGTGATTTGCACCTCCTGATTGTGTCCAGCCTGCAGGTTGTGTCCAACTCGATGGAAGATCTCCTGCATCTGGCACAGTGTGCGGGCGCATGTTCGGAAAATCAGATAGCGATGCGCCTGGATAAAATTGAAGCAGTCCGGACTTTTGATAAGTCCCGGAATCCGCATTTGTCCATCCCGCATTTTGAAATCGATCATCCCACGATGGATCATACGCGCCAACAACGTGGCCGTTTGCCACCGGGAACGCCTCCCAATATGATCGAGTAGAAATCGGGCTTCCATTAGGTGTGGCTAGCTGGCCATTGGCATCTAATACAGCGTTTGATTTCGTGATCATTTGCATAGCGACTCCATCGGCCCCGGCCGGGAATCCAAATGTAAAGCTTACCACAAATCGTCCGGTTGCCGGATCAAAGCCACGACGCAATTGTGTCGTTACCGACACCCCTGCGCTATTGATGGTTGGTGGGGTGGCTGGACCAAAGAGCCTAGAAAATAGACCACGTGCTCCGCCAACTTCACTGTTTGGGGCTACAGCGCAGCCTGGTGCAAAATCGTAAACGTAGGTCACACTTTCCAGATGCGTTCCAACGGATTGCGTCGCGGTTTCTGGGTGCGTTTTCGAGGGGGCCGCAAAAAAAATCCTAGGTGCGGTTTTTTGACCCGCGACTCGTTTTGCCGGGCGCGTGTTTTGGCGGCTGGTCGGACAACGCCGGATGCAACTAGACGACGCCAAGCGACTGCGAGCGCTGCGCGGGCTGGTCGTCGTGCGTGGGGTGGCTGCCGTCATCGAGCGCCGAGCATGGCGGCTAGAGGAAGAGCGGCGAGCCGTTTCTTTGGCGTTTAACGGGGCGCGTGCGCCGGGGGCGGCCGGACTATGCCTCGGCGTCTTCGTCGGCCTCGGCGTCGAGTTCTGCCTCTAATTCGGGCGTGAGCCGGGCCGGGTGCGTGCGGGTGTGAACCTCTTTCAGCATTCGGATCGAGACCTGCGCATAAATCTGGGTCGTCTCCAGCTTTTCATGACCGAGCAACTGCTGGATGAAACGGATGTCAGCGCCACCCTCGAGCATGAGGGTTGCGCAGGTGTGGCGGAACAGGTGACAGGCACCGGTCTTCCCGATCTCGGCTTGGTCCACGTAGTGGCGCACCATCTGCGTCAGCCGGTTGGGTTCAAAGACAAGACCGACGTTGGTCAAAAAAACCAACCCGTCGTCAGGCGTGAGGGCCAGTGACGGCCGCGCGTCGTCCAGATAACGGCGCACCCAACCGAAGGCCCGCGACCCCATCGGGATCATCCGGTCCTTTTTCCCTTTGCCCTGCCGGATGAACACGGTGCCGCGCTCCTGGTCGAGGTCGTAGAGTTTCAGATTCGCGAGTTCCATCCGGCGCATTCCCGTCGAGTAAAACACTTCCAAAATCGCGCGGTCGCGCAAACCCATCTCCTCTTCCGCGTCGGGCTGGATCAGCACGCACTCGGCTTCCGATGCCGTGAGCACGTGGCGCGGCAAACGCTTTTCCGCTCGTGGCAGCTCAAGATCAGCCGCGGGATTGGCGAGCAGATGATTGTGCCGACACAACCATTTGAAGAGGGCACGCACCGGCACAAGACACCCGTGCTGCGAGCGGAAGGACAGCGGCTCGCCGTTCTTTTTGCGGTAGTGGTAGAGGTGGCGCTGATACCGTTCCAAAATCGGTTTCGTGATCTCGGCGGGCCGCGCGAAGCTGCGCTCGGTGCACCATTTGATAAATTCCCGGAGGTGATGGGCGCGGCTCTCGACCGTTTTTTCCGAGTAGTTGAGGACGCGCATCGCGTCCAGGTAGGCGCTCGCGAGGGCGGCAAAACCCGCCGCATCGCTCAGGTCACCGGCAAAAACTTTTGCTGTTCGCTGTCCTTTTTTTGGCATGGCTATGATGGGTTACGACTACGCCGCCGCGTCGTTTTTTTCAGGCCCCGGTTGCGTGTTTTCACCCGGCGCGGGCTTCTTGGGCTCACTTTCAGAGGAGGAATCGGGTTTTTCGTCACCCCGACCAACCCCCGACTGACCCCCGACCAAGGGCCGACCGACCCCCGACCGATCAGCGTTTTGCCCCGACCGATTTTTTTCGTAGTCATAGTTTCTCAGTGTTTCCACGTCTATCAGGCCGGACAGGTGCGGCTGGGCTGCGGCTACATCACCGTCAAAAAGCAGTTCGTAAACCTGCCCGTTCAGGTGCTCCGGGTCGCGGCTCGCGAGCACGTATTCCAGTTCGACCAGACGCCCGAGATGGATCTTTAATTGCGTGTCACCCCAGCCGGTGAAGGCCCGCAGGTCGCGCCTTCGCCAGTAACCGCCGTCACCGCCTTTCTTGGCGCGTTCCTGCTGCATCTGCTGGACAAGGCCAAGCAGGCGCCGCGTCTGCGGCGGCATGTCATCGAGGCCGCGACCAAGGGCCTCGTTCGCGAGGGCACCGGCACGCGCTACGTCGTCGAGGGTGGCGACCACGTGCTCGCGGCCCTCGATCATTTTGCGCTCCCGCTGGTGCTGGAAGAGGATGGCTAGCGTGTCGATGAGCAGCAGATATTTTTCGTGGTCGCGGCGCGTGCGCAGCTGGTCGGAGAGGAAGCGGAGTTTTTCCGCGTAGGGATTGAAGACCGGCAGCGGCTTGAGCAAAGTTTGCGCGGCCCGGTGCAGGGCGAGCAGTTCGGCGCGCTGCGCCTTGCGGGCCAACCCCGCCTCGGTCCGCGCCTCGCGCTGGAGGGCGTGGATGCGTTTGGTTTGCTCGCGCGATTCATCGACCGTCAGGACGAGGCTGCGGTTTTGCAGCTCGTCGTCGAGGTCTGCGGCCGTCGTCGTCAAAATAATCATGACCGGTCCCTCGACCCGGTATTCCTGCGTTTCCATGCGGCCGGTGTGCGGGTCTTTGCCGGTACTCGCGATGCACAGTTCGCCCTCGCTCTGCAAAAGTTTCAGCGCGTAGCTGGCTTTCTCCGCCCCTGCTTCCTCCACGATGGCGAGGATCTTGTGCTTGAGATCCGTGCCCGCCATGTAGAAGAGCGCCTGACCCGTCATCGCGGAGTATTTGATCCGCTGGTCCGTGGGCATGAAGGCGAGGATCGCGTCCATCAGGGTCGTCTTGCCCGCAGCGGAAGACGATTGGATGATGATCATGATCGGCCGGTCCAGCAGCCGCGAGACGGCCGCAAGGTAGCCCAGCAAAACATTGCTGCGCTCACCCGCGATGCCGCACAAGGCCGCGTGGTCGGCAATCAAGTCCCACAGTTTCGGATCGCGGAGCAACGCACGCGCCTTCTCCAAAAGTGCGGCCGGGATGTCCGCCGCCGTTTTCTTCGGCTCGACCTGGGCCTTGAGCCGCGCCTCCTGCAGCTCCTCCAGTTTGGCGAGAACATGACCGAGATCGCACTTGATGAGATCGGGTTTGAGCAGCGTTTCCGCTGCGGCCGCGACGATGAAGGCGGCGCGTAACCGCGCCACACAGAGATCAAGATTGTCCATGTGCCAACGTTCCATGCACGCGACCCGCAACGTGACCTTGAGCGATTCAAAGCCGGAGTTTTTCGCGAGACCACGCACGCGCCATTCCCGGTTGCCCAGCATCAGGACGATTTCGTCCGCGTCATTTTTCACGACCTCGACCGGCGAAGGATTCACGACCGGAACGGACGGCACCGTCACCGCGTCGATAGTTTTTTCTCTAGCCGCCAAGGCTTGCGCACTTGTCGCCGCCTCCGGGAGCGCAGCCGTAGGCGCGTTCGTTTTCACTTCTGCCACGGGTGCGGGTTCAGCAGCTACAGAAGCAGCTTTAGCAGCTAAAGAAGAAGGCGCGGGCATGACGTGCGACGAAGAAGAGGCGACGGGTGCCGACACTTTGCCCTTACCATTTTCGCCAACCGGAAGCGCTGACCGGAGAAGGACGCCCAAGGATTTATCGGCCGGTGTCACCGACAAGGCGTAGCTGTTCGCATCAAGGCCGGGCGGAAACATCACCCGGAGACATTCGACGCCGTGAGCCGCAAGCTGGGCGGCGACCGCCGCCGTGCCGTCGTCTCCGGCCTTGTCGCGGTCAAAGGCAATGAAGACGCGCCGCACCTTCGCGGCAAGGAGAGCGTCGAGCATTTCGTCAGGGAGCGCCTTGGCACTGTAACCGGTCGTGACGTGACGGAACCCGGCGCACCAAAACGAAAGCGCGTCGATAATTCCCTCGCACAGGATCACCTCGGGGGAGCGCAGCGCGGCCGGATTCCAGAAGCCGCGTTGCGGACCGGGCAAAAACAAGTGACGGGCGTCCTTCGTCGGCGCGTCGATGGCGCGACCGTAGACGGTGCCGATCTCGCCGTTTTCCGCGATGACGGGAAACACCACACACCCGCGCAAGTGCTCGTGCCCGGTGTCGCGGAGCAGACCCAGCCGCGTCAGACGCTCGCGGATCGCGGCACCTTCCTTGCGCTGGTTGTTGGGCAGACGCAGCCCGAGCGTGCGATCGACAAAGCCGATCCTGAACGTCGCGACCGCCTCGGCCGTGATGCCGCGCTTCTTCAGGTAGGCGAGTGCGGCCGGGTTTTCCTTTAGCCGCTCGTGGTAGTAGTCGAGGACCTTGCGGAGCGCCGCTTGGTCGTCGGCATCGGCCGTCACGGGTGCCGGCAATCGCGGCACGGTGGTTTTCTTCACCGGCTGGCACGTCGGGGCACCCGTGAAGACGGCGGCACCGCCGCCCTTCAGCAGTTCGTAGGCGTGCCGGAAGCTCACGCCGTCGAACTTCTGCACGAACTGGAACACGTTGCCCGTCGCCTGACACGACATGCACCGCCAAAGACGTTTGGCCGGTGTGACGTGCAGAGAGGGATTTTCATCCTTATGAAACGGACAAAGCCCGATCAGGTCTTGGCCTTTTTGCGTGAGCGCCACGCCGCGCGAGCGGATGACGGCGGCGAGATCCGTCTCGCGTTTGATTCTTTCGATTTCGTCGTCGGGTATCATCGCCATACTGGGGCCTTTTGTTGGGTTTTGGGTGACAGGGAAGATTGCATCCAAAAATGTTTTGTGTAGATAACTTTACTAAATGCAAGCCATGGCTTCACAATCGCCCTATAATTGGTCCATGACCAGAGGCCGCCGCCCATCTAAACCCGCGCCATATTTCGGCCAACGCTTGGCCGCGTTCCGCATTGCCAAGAACCTTTCTCAAGCGCAACTCGGCGCAGCACTCGGCCTGTCCCGCGACATGATCGCCTACTACGAGCGCACGTCACCAAACCCGAGCCTAGAGCTGGTCAAACAGGTGGCGGATTATTTTGGCGTCACCGTCGGCGAGATGCTCAAGGACACCGTCAAGGCCACCGGCAAGCCCGGCCCGGCTTCGCAGATTGAGCAACTGGCCGCCCGTGCCGCCAAGTTGCCGCGCGCCGAACAGAAGATGGTCATCAAGATGCTCGAAGGCGTGCTGCCCAAAGCTTCCTGAAACCATGACCGACCCCACCCTTGTTTTCGTGCCGATGAGCGAGGACGGAGGCTTTGCTTGTTTTTTGGATTTGGATGCCGACCGCCAAAAGGCTTACGCCTTCACCTCGCGGGAGAAGGCGAAAAACTTCATTCGCATCGCGAGCCAAGCCGGTTTTTTCCTCGAGATTGACCGAGTTCAGCCCTGCACGCCGGGCGAGTGGTCCGACTGGCAGCGGGAAAAAAATCTGCCCGACTTGGCCATCGACCTCGATCCGCTGCGCATGGCCCAGCGGACCATGGACATCGCTTTCGATCCGGAGCGGCAAAACATCAGCTGCCTCACCACGGATCATCCTGAAGGAAAAATCTATCGCGTGAACATTTCACCGCGCACCGATGGTTCCAACTCGTAGTCGATCCCATGAGCGCCCATCGCGAGTATCAAACTTATAAGAAGCACGATCTCACCGTGGAGATAGACGCCCCAGGCGGTCGCGTCTTGAAGGTCTGGATCGCGGGCTACAACACTACGTTTGATACCGTAGAAGATGCCGAGCGGCAGATTGACGAAGATTTGGCGCAGGCTGTCGCGATGCCACCGCTGCCCGAACCGCGCGAAGAACCACCGCCCCGCGTCCGGATGCGGCTTTGATCGATTTGCTTTCTCATTAGTTGCCCCGAGCCGGGGCGCGGGGGCGGCGGCGAGCCCCCGTGTTTTCTTCCTGGTTGCGGCGGAACCCCCGAGGCGCAGCCGAGCCGCCGCCATACCTTTTGCCCCTCTTGACACACCCTGGATGATACCGCCCATGACTAAACCAATCCTCACTGCCCCGACTTCCTTTTCCGCCACGGCCGATCTTACGGCCAACGACTGCACCCGCCTTGACCGGCTGACGCCGGAACAGCGGGCCGAACTGGAAGCCGGTCACGACCATATCCGCGCCATCAATATCGGACCGGGTCGCCGCTCATTCGAACCGCTGCCGGGTGATTTCCGGGGCAAGGTCGCGGCCTACTGCGAGGCCAAGATGACCCGCAAAACCGGCATCCCGGCCGCTGTCACCTGACCGTCAGCAACGAGCCGACCCCACGGCAGAGCACTACCGCCAACTTGAAGCACAGGGGCAGGACGACATAAAAAACCAGGGCAAAGGCGAAGCCTAGGATGGACCCGATGATGGTTCCGCCAACGGTGGCAAAGACGATTCCGGCGAACAAAAAGGCCATGGTGGTTTACCCTTTGGAAGTAGGCCGGGCCTTCGTTTTCCGGCCCTTCCGGGCCTGGCTCAAGTGCGCCCGGAGGGCACTGGCGGTGACCGTCAGGCCGCTGGCTTTCAGCTCGTGGGCCAACTGCTGATACGTCCAACCCTCGGCATGCAGGGCGAGCAGTTTGGGCGTCACGGGAGCCAGCACGTCGGCCGCTTTCTTGCGGCGCGGCGGCGGCGCTTTTTTGCCCAGTTCATCCAGCTTTTTGTCGAGTGCGGGATAGTTCACTTTCTCCGCCACCTGGTCGTAATTGATGCGTTCAGTCATGGGCTTTTTGTGGTGATTTCTGAGCCGCAGTTTGATCAGCAGTCTGTCTAGCAGTTGCAACGCTATTATGTCCGGCGTTTGTTCTGGCAGGTTTCGCGCTCATTTCGAGCGGGGTTGGTGTCTTACCTCATTCTGCGCATTTTGCCTTGGTCGGTCGGGCTCAATTCAGGGCCTGATGAACCGTCGAACCATCCTGCGGCCGATTCACGGGTCGAAGCCGCCACAGAACCGCCACTAAGCCGCCACACCCGAACTTGTCTGGTGCGGCTCTGGTGCGGCTTTGGTGCGGCTTCGTGGTGGGTCCATCCGTGCCTCACCGGACCGCTTTGAAACGCTTTTGAAAGAGCAAACCTTGTCCCCGGCCATCTACCGTATTTTCGGTAGATCATGCGCGGCACTTCTTATCACGGTTGACGGTCGGGCTTAGGTACAACCACACCCATGTTCACGGCCAAACCACAAAAGAATCGGAACGCTGCGACCCAGTACTTTGACGAGCACCTTTCCCAAAACGATTACTACACCCAGGGCGAGACTCAGGCCGGGTATTGGATCGGAGCCGGGGCCGAACACCTGGGCCTCAAAAACGACACAGGCGTGTCGCGTGACGCCTTCCTGAAGCTCTGCGACAACCAATCCCCGGAGACCGGCCACCAACTGACCCAGCTGCAACTGACGGGTCGCCGCATCTTCTTCGACTTCACCTGTTCGGCGCCCAAGTCGGTTTCCATCATGGCGGTCACGATGGACGACCGGCGCATTTTGGACGCTCACCGGGAAGCCGCCAACCTGGCCCTCAAGGAACTGGAAGCCTTCGCCGGAGCTCGGGTCAGGAAAGACGGGGCCATGTCCGACCGGATCACGGCCAACCTGATCGGGGCGGCCTTTGAACACACCTCCTCCCGCGCCCTCGATCCCCAGCTGCACACGCATTTCACGCTGTTCAATGCGACGTATGACCAGACGGAGAAGCAATGGAAGGCCCTGCAATCCTCCGGCATGTTCGAGGCCAACCGGTACGGCACGGCCGTTTACCGCAACGAACTGGCCGACAAGCTGCACGGATTGGGCTACCAAACCCGGCAGACGGCGCACGGGTTCGAGATCGCCGGTGTGGATCAAAAAATCATCCAACGCTTTTCCAAACGTGCCCAGCAACGCGATGAAGCCGTGGCCAAGGAGGAACATCGTCTCGGCCGCAAACTGAGCAAGGACGAGGTGAGCCACCTGGTCCACCAATCCCGGCCGCGCAAACAGAAGGACGTTTCCGCCGAGGAAGTCCGGGCCAAGCAACTGGGCGAACTGGGCTTTTTCGAAAAACGAGGTCTCAAACGACTGGTCACGGAAGCCAACGGAGAGCGGCGGGATTTTAGCGAGCGGGTGCATTTGGGTCAGGCCACCGATTACGCCCTTGATCACGCCTTCGCCCGTCAGTCCGTCGTCCCCGAACATCAGTTGCTCCAGGCGGCTCTCGTCAAGGGCTGCGGGCAAATCATTCTCCCCGAACTGAAACGTGCCTTGGTGGACAACAGCAACCTGGTGCGCGTGGGTGCGGAGATTTCCACGCGGGATATTTTGAAGGCGGAGATCAACCTGCTTCACACCGTCAACCGTGGCGTCGGTACGGTTTCGCCATTGGCTCCTCGCTTTGAAGGCCCGATGCATTTGTCCGCCGATCAACGCTCGGCCTTGGGTCACGTGTTTTTTTCGGAAGATCGCATCACCGGTTTCAAGGGCCTCGCAGGCACCGGCAAAACCACGACCCTCAAGGAACTGGCGCGCGTCGTGGCTCAAGTCGGACACGCGCCGGTCTTGCTCGCACCTACGACCGGAGCCGTGGACGTGCTGCGCAAAGACGGATTCAAAAGTGCGATGACGCTCGCCAAGCTGCTCACCGATGACGAGCAGCGCGGGAAGATTTCGGAAAGGTCGGTATTGGTCCTCGATGAGGCTGGGGCCGTCGGGACGAAAGACATGCAGCAACTGTTCGACCTCGCGCAAAAAACCAACGCACGGGTGATTCTGTCGGGCGACACCGGCCAACATTCCTCCGTCGCTCAGGGCGATGCGCTGCGTTTGATCGAGGAACATTCCCGTTACCGCTTCGCGGTTCTCGGTGAGATCAGACGGCAGACCAAGGAAAGTTTTCGGGCAGCCGTTAAACTCGCGGCGGGTCAGAACCCGGGGGCCGCATTCAAACTGCTGCAAAAGGAAGGTGCCGTCATCGAGGCGTCCACCGATCAGGGGCAACTTTACCGTCGGGCGGCTGACGCTTATTGCCGCGCTACCGAGGCGGGCCAAACCGTGCTGCTGGTTTCTCCCACCTGGGGCGAGATTGCGGCCGTCACCGATTCCCTGAGAGAGCAGCTAAAGGGAAAAGGCGTCATCACGAACGGAAAAGAAGAGACACGAAGTGTCTTCGATTCGCTCGGGTGGACGGAGGCGCAAAAATCTTTCGTCAATCATTACGAACCGGGGCGGCAAATCCGTTTCGTGAAGAAGACGGAGCATTTCAAGGCGGGTGAGATTGCCGAGGTCGCGGACGTGAAGGGCAAGACCGTCACGCTGCGGGCCTCGGGCGGGCAGACGGTGGCATTTCATCCTAGCCGCTCGCCTGCGTCGTTCGATGTCGGTGAGGCGCGGGAACTGAAAGTGGCTCCGGGTGACTGGCTGCTTTTGCAGGCCAATGGGAGCGGATTCACCAATGGCGAACGCGTCCAGGTCAAAGCCATCGCACCCGGTGGCATCTCTCTTAATGACGGGCGCACGCTGCCGACATCGTACCGGACTTTCACCCACGGCTACGCGATCACCTCGCACGCGGCCCAAGGCAAAACCGTCGATGTCGCTTTGCTCGTGGCTTCGTCGCGCTCGTTTGCGGCCGTCTCCCGCGAGAGTTTTTATGTGGGGATTTCTCGGGCAAAGGAAAGTGTCCAGGTCTTCACCGATGATGCCGAGTTGCTGGCCCGGCGCGTGGAAGACACCCACACCCGCAAGGCTGCACTCGAGCTGCAAGGATTGCACGACGAGTTGGCCAAGCACGGGCTCGGTCATGCGAAGGAAGCGGAGCAAAATAAAGCGGCGGTCAAAATCACAACGGAGAGAGAGGGGATTTCGCGGATCAGCCGGGCACTGCGGCCGATGCGTGCTCAGGCCCTCGCGCCGGTCCTCGTCGTGCAAAAGTGGACGCAAGATTTTAAGCAATGGGTCGGGCAAAAACTCGGGCCGCAAAAGGCGCAATCAATTCAGCCCACCGTCAAACAGGACTGGGCGGCCGTCCAACAAAAGATCCACGACGCGCGCCAGTCGCAGTCTCGCGGCTACCGGGTCGGATAATTTCACACCATGTCAAACAACACCACATCCACACCCTCCGCCATTATCCGCGAACAGCTCGCGCAAAAAAATGAAGAGCGTCCCGAAGCCTGCATCGAAGACGGCAACGGCGCGTTCATCGAGTTCCTGCCGTCGCCGCATCTGCGCGTCGGTTACGGTACCAGCCAGCTCCTGCACTATCAGCTCGCCACCAAACAGCCCGACCTGGCCGACGACCCCACCAAACAACCGCAATTGCTCACCCTCGGCTTTGCGACCGCCGATGTGCTCATTGCCGGGCAACGCCTCGAACTGGTTTGCCAAAAGTTGGGCGACGGGAAGTTGGTCCGCGTCCGCGCCCTCGCCGAACGTTACGCCGCCCTCGTCCCCGCGACCCGGCCCTTCATCAGCAAAATTGAGATCCAACCCATTAGGAATCAGGGCGCGGGATAATTTCATGCAGCCGTCCCCTGAGGGCCAAACAAGAGCCGAAGCGCAGCGGCCAGGCTGCGGCGGTACTTGGTTTTTCGTTTTTGGAGCCGGGGCCGGGGCGCGGCGGCGAGTTCACGGCTGCGCCGCATCATCTGCTCAAACGTACCGTACCAGCGGAGGCCCGACCCGATGGTGGCCACCTCACCCCGCCAGAAGGCCAACAGGGCTCCCCTGGCCAGCAATTCGGCCGGGAGATGGTCATAGCCAGCCTGCTCCCGCAGCACAAAAAGCATCCGGTTCATTTTCTTCGAGGCCGCGAGCAACTGCTGGCAATCGTCGGTCGCGAGATCGAGATCGCCGCGCCACACGCACGTTCCGTTCCGCAGGTAAACACACGAGTTCGGAATGAAGATGTTGCCGGGATTGTTGTCCTGGTAGCCGCTCTTGCTGCCAAAGTGCCGACCGTACCTCAGCCCGCAGTCGAGAAACAGGTCGCGGTAATCTTCAAAAGTTTTGGCGCGCATCGTGCCGCCAAACTAGGACCGGCCTTCTCGCCGTGGGAAGCACAAAGCAATTTCGTGCAGCCGTCCCCCCCCGAAAAAAGTAGCGGAGGTTTTCGTGGAATCTTACTTCGGTGGCTCGGGGCGCGTGGTGCTCTCATTGGGTTGCACGGCATCTCCCGCTCTGAACAGAGCCACTTTGAAAAGAACCTCCATGTTATCCAAGTGATGCTTCTTCTCTGTCGCAGCTACCGGTTCTGCCGGCACAACACCTTGGCGAGGTTGGCCAAAAATCTTTTGGATTAACGCGACCGGTAACGTCAGCAAACGATCACATCCTCGTTGGCCGAGTTCAGCCCGAAAACTAAAGTGGGCCAACGACTGAAGATCATCGCACCAATAGGCCCCGCCTTGCGGGCCTAGAAAAGCTTTGCGCACCACCACCCCAAAGCGAGGGACTTCATTGATGATCCAAACCTGTCGATATTCCCCCGCCGGTAGCGTGGCAGAGTAATACTGCTTCGCATTCTTGGCGTCTTCTTCGGTGACAACATCATTCTCCTCGCCTTGGGAGACGAAAAAATCACGCGTCGATGGCTGTTGATGATCCTCGGGCTGGGCAGAAGCTAAATCCAATTTGAGGAAGCTACCCACCGCTGCGATGTCTCCATCGTTGATGCTTGCCTGTAGTGCACCGGAATAAAAAATGACGACGAACGCTAGGAGTAGGAATCGGCTCATTGCTAACAGGCCACGAGACGGTGCTTGGCCTTATTTTGCTTCTTCTTGTGCCTCCAAGCCCACTCCACTTAAAAAAATCACCCCAAGGTCATCCCGTGGAATCAGCTTGATACGCACCACAAAAATTTCAGCTATCCCATCTCGGACAAACTCGGCAATCAACTCACCGTTGGTTATGTTAACGCTTCGCACCGTCGCCTCCAAAAGATGTGTTTCGGAGATGATGCACGTCTTCCATTTAAGTCCTTTTTTGCTTACCCAAACTGCTGGCACCTGTCTTCCAAGTTCGTCCCCGTTCTTGAGTCGGAAAATCAACAAATTTTGATCGCCCACCATAAAACCGGACTTTGTTTTCGCGAGAGCCACATCTTCGCTGGTGAGTGGTAAGACAAACGCGCGGAGCTGGTCGCTTGCTTGCACTAACCCCGTATGAGCACAGAAAATAGTGAGTATGATTAAAAGCGTTTTCATTTTCGTGGGTATATGTAGCCACGCACGTCTCCAGCGTAATCTCCGCTTGTCGAATTAAAGACCGGCGAAACCTCAATCGGTCGGCCTGGCCCGAAGACCTTGTTCGGATTGTTATTTATCTCCGCGCCAGGCCTGAAATTAAAGTAATAGCTAGATCCTCCAGCACCGTTGCCGACAGCAGCACTAGCAGCGGCAACGCTCGATTCCCACGCACTAACAGCAGAGGGAACTCTGTTTTGTACAATGGCTGTAATGATCGAAGCGCTGAAAGCTGCTGCTGAGGCTGTTCCCCTCCCAATCGCCACACCGTTGGCATTTCGGTTGAGGATTACTTGAGCAACGTCCTGTCGAAAACCGTTAAGATCAGCAGCCGTTGATTTGCCGTTGATTGGCCTCAGACTGGAAGTCTCACGATAAAGCACACGCGCTATCTGATCTCGCGGTGATGTCCCATAGAGCGCGTCAATTGGACCGAAGAACGCATCCAACGCAGCGTTGATATTTCCAGTACCCCTGCCTCCTGGCGCGCCAGTAGCCGCATACTGCACTCCTCCCGCGAGACCAATTGCCATGTCGGTTGGATCGATTGTTCTGTTTGGGTCGATAAGGGATGACCGTAAACGGCAATAATTCAGCGCCCGATCCGATGCATGCCGGCAGTTTTTAGCGAATACAACGCAAGTATGATCGTCAAAACTATGAATATTACAGCGCACAAATCCCAATTTTTTCGTTTCCTTTTTGGCCATGTGCGAAACAGTTCTTCATAGGATTCTTGAGTTTCCTTCGTTGAAAATAAATAGTGATCAATCAATATAATAAGCCCTACCGACAAGGGTATCATGAGACGCTGGTAGGAAAAAAACCAATCACTATGTAGCAGAATTTCTGTCCACGATGCAGCGATTAATACCCACCACAGCTCTAATGCGATTAAGGGCAGCCTTGCCTTCCACTGAACATATCTGCCGTTAGTTGCACCGAACGCGCGCTGACAACGGATGCAACCCTGATAGATATAGTGGTAAATCATTGACGGGTTTGGCATTGGTTGGGCGGTCATTTTGAGAATGAGAGTGGCAAACGTCAGTCAAATTTCGCTCATCATTTTGACCTCTCGTTTTGTTGTCTAATTGGGCAGAAAAGCAGTCGTTCGACATCGTGATGTTAAGGGAACTTCCCAGGAATAACACGTGGGGCCATATGGCCATCCCATCCTGCTGCATTCATATTATCTATAAATGCTTGGGGGTCTGTGATTGCTTGTCTGACCATTAAATACCCGCCTCCTGCAAGGATATCTATGGGTGGTGGAAGCACAAAAGTGACTAGAGCGCCTACACCGGTATTTATCCCCGCCCACGTCAAATTCGAGGCCGTTGGCTGATTATATAGTTTGATTCCATCTAGGACTACCCCTGTGCCGAATCCGAAACGACCTAAAAGTTCTGAACCTTCGCTTAAACTGTATGTCGTGATTTTTCCCGCACTACCGCCAGCCCATCCGCTTGGGTAGAATCTTAAACTTTTACCGACTAAACCAAAGGTTGTCTGACCAACCATTCCATGGGCCGCACCTATCGCAAGGCCCGCGTAATCATTTGCAGTTCCAAACTTTTCCAGTCGCTCAATAAATTCCGACATATTTTCAGCGTTGTTGCCCGCTTCACTCTTTGGGGCAGCGTGTTTCGCGTCGGGTTTTTCCCATCGAGGATCGTTAGGATCAGTGATAAGATCTCCAAAATCAACGTGGCCGTCTCCACTCTTTGGGGCTTGCGCAATCGCAGACCGCAATGACTGGTTCAAGTATCCCGTAAAACATCCCATATTTATCACTCTGGTTTCAGTTCGATTTTGCGAATTCACCTCGGCGATAAGGCTATTTTTCTGAAAATTGGCAGAGGCATCAACCATCGGGATGAATTGTCCTTCGCCAGTTGCAGAAAAAGGCGGCAGTAATAGCACCGGATCTTCGCCGGGAGGAGTCGGAGGTGGGGGGGGCTGCG
>JANYCF010000396.1 GCA_025360455.1 Opitutaceae bacterium
CGTTGGCGGATACACCGAGTCGCCTGTAAACAGGCTCCTACAAAAAATTGTTCCCTCGGAGTCGAGGTCGGAGTGTCGAGTGTCTTCTGCGAGCCAGACAAAAGAGTAAACAGGTTTACGTTAAATGCTCTCACTCTGAGGATCGGGCTCTCAGCTCTCAACTCTGGACTCTCAACTGAATTAATCCCCCTTAATTCATCCCGAGATCAAAGGGCAACCGGGCATACATCCCTTGCGGATCATTCAAGTGCGTCAGCGTGTTGAGCTCATGGGAAGTCTGCCGCAGCAGTGCGCCAAGGGGACCGGCTGAGCCGTTATATTCGCGGCGACCTTTATCGAAAGCCTCCGCAAACATTTCGGCGAACTGCTTCTTCCGTGGATATTCCGCGACCCGGAATTTGTCTCCCAGCTTGGCTTTTGTCGCGGCAAACTTGGTCGCGGCATCCAAGCCGCCGATTTCATCCACCAAGCCGAGCTTCAGCGCTTCGCTGCCCGACCACACCCGGCCTTGGGCAATCTCGTGCACCGCGGCCCGATCAAGCTTACGTGCAGCCGCCACCTTGCCGATGAACTCCTCATAAACCCAGTCGACAGATTTCTGGAAGAACGCCAGTTCCTCGTCCGTCTTGGGCCGCACAATCGTGTGGGCATCCGCAAATTTGCCGGTCTTCACGATATCGAAAGTCAGACCCAACTTATCCTGCGCGAGTCCTTGCACATTGAGAAACATTCCGAACACCCCGATAGAACCGGTGATGGTCGTGGGTTCGGCAAAAATCCGATCAGCGGCAGTCGAAATCCAATAGCCACCCGAAGCGGCCACCGTGCCCATCGAAACGACCACGGGCTTTTCTTTCTGGATCAAGTGCAGCTCACGCAAGATCGCCTCCGAAGCCGTCACACTGCCACCGGGACTGTTCACGCGCAACACGAGTGCTTTCACGCTGTCGTCCTGCCGAATTTCCCGCAGCTGCTTGGCCAGTTTCTGACCGAACACATAATCCGGTTCATTGCCCGAGCCGTCGACGATTTCGCCTTCGGCATAGACAATGGCCACTTTGCCATCACCACTGGCCCCCAACTCGATCTTACCGGCCTCCTGGCGTTTTGCCACCAACCCATCTCCCCCGACCAGTTTGGCATAATCCTTCAGCGCGATTTGCTTGAAAGTTTTTTCGCCTTTGCGGCCGGTCGCGGTTTTTAATTCGTCAAGCACCACATCGAGATACGCGGAGCGATCCACGAATTTCAACTGCTGCGCCATTTCCGCACGCAGGAAACCTTCGGTATCGACCGCTTGTTGCAAAGTGCCGGGTTTTAACTTCCGCGCTTGTTCAACGGTCAGAGAAATATCCGACCACAAATCGCCCAGCAGCTTGGTGGTCTGCTCGCGACTCTCCGGGCTCATACTCTTGCGCGTGAACGGTTCCACCGCGCTCTTGTATTTGCCGACCTTGGTAACCTGCATACCGAGGCCAAATTTCTCAAAGGCCCCGGTCAGAAACATCGGTTGCGAAGCCAGACCGGGCATGAAAATCGCCCCATACGGGTCGATCGTCAGCTCGCTGGCCACGGAGGCGATGAAGTAGTCACGCGTCGAGGCATTCGCAAAATACGCCTTGATCGGTTTGCCCGAAGCTTTGAACACCTCGAGCGCTTCCCGCAGTTCCTTCAAGGCCGCGAAGCCCGAGCCGTAGCCCATCGGCGCGAAATTTCCATGAAGATAGATGCCCGCAATATCCGCGTCACTGGCCGCCGCCCGCAAGGCACGAGTGGCCGAGCGTAACTGCAGCACATGATCCCCTTCCCCACCGAACGCCTCGGCCAGCTCGGCAAAACCTTCCATCTGCTCCGGTTTGTCCTGCAAGTTGACCGAGAGATCGACCACGAGATATGAACCCTTGGTCACCGAGACCGGCTTATCCCCGCCCTCCATGGCGGCTCCACCCATCGCAGCGAGCGCGGCCACCAACATCACCATCACGACCATGCCTCCGATGAAAAACACAACGAGCGCGCTTAGACTGGCGAAAAAGGACGAGAAAAAATTCTTCATGCCCGCAACGTAGACGGCCCCCTTGCCTCCGCCAGCGAAAAAAGCTCCGCGGCCTCCCGTCTGGATAAACGGGCAGCTGCCGCGATGAACGGCGGCATCTCACTAATCGGTCAAACTTCTGGCATATTTAACGCTTCTCGCCACTTTTTATGCCGATATACCCCTTTACTGATCCAGCTATGAGCGAGAACCAAACCCTCCTGACCACGCACCGCAAGGCCCTGACGATTAATCTCGCCGGTACCCACTATGGCACCATCGCCGAAATCGGCGCCGGCCAAGAAGTGGCGCGTGTATTCTTCCAAGCCGGCAGCGCCTCCGGCGCCATTGCCAAAACCATGTCGGCCTACGACATGACCTTCAGTGATGCCATCTACGGCAAAGCCCCGCGCTACGTCTCCCGCGAACGTCTCACCACCATGCTCGGGCACGAGTACACCTTGCTGAAGGAACGCCTGCATGAGAAACGCGGCGAACGCACCTGCTTCTTCGTCTACGCCGACACCGTCGCCACCGCTAACGCCAAAAGCACCACGAGCGGCAACGGTTGGCTCGGCGTCCGCTTCCAGCCGAATCCGCTCGAGGAACCGTCCGACATTCTCATCCACGTGCGGATGTTGAATAAAAACAACCTGCTCCAACAGGAAGCGCTCGGCATCGTCGGCACCAACCTCATCTACGGCGCCCTCTATTATCGCGATGAGCCGGAGAATTTCATCAAGTCCCTCGCCGATAATCTGGGCACGGAGCGCATTGAAGTAGACATGCTCAAGTTCAGCGGCCCCGCCTTTGCCCACGTCGATAATCGCCTGCTCTCGCTGCATCTCGTCAAACACGGCCTCACCAACGCCGTGATGTTCGCCCCCACCGGCGATGTGTTGCAGCCCTCCGAAGTCTTGTACAACCGCCCCGTCCTCGTCGAACGCGGCAGCTTCCGTCCCGTCACCCACGTCAACGTCGATATGCTTAACTGCGCCAGCGCCCAGTTCCTGCAGGAGCCGATGGTCAAGGGCAAGGAAGTGATCGTGCTCATGGAGCTCACGTTTAACAACCTCCTCGCCGACGGCGCTCTCGACGAACAGGACTTTCTTTCCCGCGTGGATATGCTGGGCCACATCGGTTTCACCGTGCTGATTTCCAACTACTCCGAATACTACCGCCTCGTTTCCTACATCCGTCGTTACACCAAGGAAATGATCGGCGTCGCCCTCGGTATCAATACGCTCCACGAAATTTTCAACGAGAAATATTACGAGAACCTCGAGGGTGGTATCTTGGAATCCATGGGCCGCATGTTCCGCCACGCCGTCAAGCTCTATACCTATCCGATGCAGCAGACCGCGTATGATAATTATCAGAAATCCGGCAACGCCAACGACGGTCACAGCAGCGGTCTCACCCACGCCTTCGCCAGCAAGGTGCTCATCACCGCCCGCAACCTGAGTGTGCCCGAAAAACTGCGGAACCTCTACGCCCACTTGCTCGAGAACCACTACATCGATTGCATCAACGGCTATAATGAGGATTACCTCGGCATCTTTTCCCGCGACGTCCTGCAGCGCATCAAGACTCACGATTCCTCCTGGGAACGCCTCGTCCCCGTCAAAGTCGCCGAAGTCATCAAGAAGCGCGGCCTCCTCGGCTACACCAAGCCCGCCCCGAAGCCCGCGCCCACCGCGCCGGTGGCCGTCACCAACTGATCGATCTCGGGATCGGTGGAGCGCGTCGCCCCCAACACGCTCCACCCGACGTCCCAGTCCTCATCGAAGCATAACCAGTTAGCCCGCTTCAATCACACTCCGACTTGTCATCGCGAGACCGACGCAGTCGGGCGCGGCGATTCATCGAGCTGGTCAGCTTTGGCGCTGCACGCCTCCCCGGGACAAAGGCCTGTTTTTGTTCCACCGTGTGGTGCGTGCTCGAGAGTGAGCGTGATCTATCCGGATTAGTTTCTTCCCGATACGGGCGAAATGCGTTTTGCGGCCGAGGCTGCATGTATCCGCCCAAAAAAAATTCTTGGAACCACGTGACCCTTGGGCGCGCCGTCAAAAGGATCGTAATACAAGGTCTATTTTGATCCCTTGGTAACGGGTCAAACCCACACCCATGCTCACCCAACTCCACGAGAACCTCTGGATCTGTCCCGTCCCCTACCGAGTGTTCGGATTTCCGATCGGGAGGCAGCTCGTCGTCGTACGTCTGCCGACCGGCGGGCTCTGGCTCCAGTCGCCGATTCCATGGACCCCGAAATTGCGCAGCGAACTCGCACACCTCGGCGAGGTCCGCCATGTCGTCGCCCCGAATGGCTACCACGACGAATGCCTCAAGGAATTTCAAGCCGAGTATCCGTCCGCCAGTTTTCACGCCGCGCCCGGGCTCGCGGCAAAACGCCGCGACCTCCGCTTCGCCACCGCGCCGCTCACCGACACCCCTTATCCCGACTGGCAAGGCACACTCGACCAACACCTCGTCCGCGGCATGCCCAAATTCAACGAAGTAATCTTTCTCCACCGCGCCAGCCGCAGCCTGATCATCACCGATATCGCCATGAACTTCGGCCACGACAGCTTGTGGATCGTGAAACTGGTCATGTCGCTCAACGGCGGCGTCGGTCGCTTCGGTCCCACGGGTTTCGCCAGAAAACTGATGGCCGACCGATCAGCGGTGCGCGCCTCGATCGACACGATTCTCACCTGGGATTTCGACCGCATCATCGTCGGTCACGGTGATAATATAGCTACGAACGGGCCGCGCATCCTCCGCGAAGCCTTCGCGTTCCTGTCGTAAGAGCCTATTCGAATAACGATGGTACGATGCTACGTATTTTGGGTGGGGCGAGTCGTCCCTGACGAGCCGCGGCTCACCGGGACGGCGGTCGGTGCAGAAGCGCGACCGGTTCGCCCTACCTCATTGAAGCCAATATTCGGATAGGTCTAAGCTACTTCGGCCATTTCATTGACCGCTTCTGCAGAGATTCGCGTCCATTCTCGGTTCACAAATACGATTCACCCGGATTTTTTTCGTGTCTTTCGCGTGATTCGCGGGCAACTCTTCTGTCTCCTCTCCTATGCGCTTCTTTAAATACCACGCTCTCGGCAATGACTACATCGTGATGAACCCCGGGCATTTTCCCGGCATGGGCGCACCCACGACCGAGCAGATTCGCGTCATTTGCCACCGCAATTTCGGGGTCGGTTCCGACGGCATTCTCTGGGGTCCCTCGCCCAGCAAGCGCGCCAATTTCGCTCTGCGCATCTTCAACCCCGATGGCTCCGAAGCGGAAAAATCCGGCAACGGCCTGCGCATTTTCTCCCGCTACCTCTTCGATAATAAACTTGTCGGCTTCAATCCCTTCACGATCGAAACCGCCGGCGGCGTGGTGGATGTCTTGATCTCGCCCGATGGGAAACTGATCACCATCGACATGGGCCAGGTGAATTTCTCAAGCGACAAAATCCCCGTCACCGGAGCCGTCCGCCAAGTCCTCAACGAAAAAATCCACATCCAGGATCGTGACTTCACCTTCTGCGCTGCCACCATCGGAAATCCACACTGCGTGATCGTGCTGCCGGAAATCTCCGAAGCTCTGGCCCGCCGCTACGGCCCGGATCTCGAGACTCACGCCAATTTCCCCAAGCGCACCAATGTCCAATTTTTAAAAGTGCTTGATCGCGCCAATATCCAAATCGAAATCTGGGAGCGCGGCGCCGGTTACACCCTCGCCTCTGGCAGCAGCTCCAGCGCTTCCGCCGCCATCGCCCATCGCCTCGGCCTCGTGGATCGCAACGTCACCGTGCACATGCCCGGCGGCCAGATCGGCATCCAGATCGGCGACAACTTCGCCATCCGCATGACCGGCCCCGTCACCCGCGTCGCCGAAGGCGTCATGCACGCCGAGCTGTTCACCACGAAGGTGTGATGCTAAAGATCGGGTAGGTGGTGTGCTTGCCGCACCACGTTGCGCGACAAGCGCGCAACCTACGTTCCATTCTCCCGAAACTCTCTCACTGATCTTTGCGCCTTGCCCGATCCCCCGCATTCGCCAGCCTCGCCCCTGTGAGTTCGGAGTTCCCCACCGTCAGCGCCCCCGCCATCAATTGGTTCAAACCGCCCGTGGTCTGGATCACCGTCCCGTTACTCGCCCTGCTGGGCGCATACTGCTGGCACCTCTGGCCGGAGTGGAACCACAACGCCGATCTCTCCCACGGTTTCGCCACACCGATCATCTGCGTGATGCTCATTTTTGAAAGCAGACGCAACGGCGCTCAACGCTGGTTGCCCAGCGGCGGCGCATGGATTCTCCTCCCCGCTACCGCCATCGGAGCTTCGGTTATTATTTTTACCCTCTCCGGACTGCTCGCCGCCTCCGTGGGTTGGGATAACGTGCTCGTGGATTTCCTGCTCAGCGTCACCTTGGCCACCGCCCTGCTCGCCGGACTCTTCTGCCTGGCCACGACGCGCATTCTCGCGGTGCCGTTCAACTGGATCAGCCTCACGGCTGCGGGCATCTGGATTCTTTCCGCGCCACTACCGAGTGGCACCTACGCCCGACTGACCATGGAACTTCAAGGCTGGGTCAGCGACGGCGTGATCGCGGTGCTCCAACTCCTCGGCATCCCCGCGCGGCAACACGGCAACATCATCGAACTGACCCGCACCACCGTGGGCGTCGAGGAAGCCTGCAGCGGTATTCGCAGCCTGCTCTCCTGCACGTACGCCAGTTTCTTTTTCGCCGCGTGGCAGGTGCGTTCACCGTTTGGCCGGGCGCTCTTGATCGCGCTCGCGCCCATCCTCGCCCTCGGCATGAATCTCG
>JANYCF010000398.1 GCA_025360455.1 Opitutaceae bacterium
CTGAAGCGACGCCCGAAAGCCTTTTCGCTCCTCAACCGGCCCCGGCACGAATACCGCGCAGTCCGGCATGGCAGCCTCCACCGCCACCCCGCAAAAACCGTCCGCCCCGCCACCCAAACCAAACAAACTTAAGCGCCATTCGCCTCCGGACGCGTTTTCTTCTCTGCGTATCGAACCAACCCGTCCAGAGGCCAGGTTCCACCTTTCAGAGGTTCCTCGCTATTTCCAGTGGGTAATTGTGGTTCGACTGGTTCGAGCCGAACCTTCGGTTGTCTCCGCTTGGAGTAGCAGCAGGCGTCCCTGCCTGCCGAATTTGACGCACGCATCCCAGACCCACAGGCACGGAGGCCTGTGGCTACGCCAAGCAATCTCCACGACCCACTGGAAACAGCGAGGAACCCTTTCAGAGTATGCCTTTGGGGAGGAGAAATTCATCTCAACCGCATCGATATGTTTCGGTGGTCCGCCGGTTTCGTAGCCGCGTTGCCTTTCGACTCCGCTCAAGGCCCTGAGCTTGTCGAATGGGGAGCGCCAGCAACAACGTGGTCGCTACGCGGCACAGACTTTGTTTTCAGACCCGGTTTTCAGGCTTCGCCGGTAAACGCGGCTACTGAACAATCCGAATCACTTTTCCACAGGATCAGGATTGATCGAGAGCAGAGCCGCGCGCACGTCCTCGGCGCTCAGCTTTTCTCCGGCCGCATTTTTGGCGGGCAAAACGAGGCACCGCATTTTAATGCGGGTAAACGGCCACGGAATATAGAATCGATCCCAACTGCGCAGCCGATGCGCGCGCCCAAACTCGGCCCCCAAGAGAACCATAGGAGCGTCATTCCGCCGCGTCACCACGAGCACGCCCGGCTCCACGACATAAAGCGGCCCGCGCGGACCATCAGGTGTAATACCGATATCGTGACCTTCGCGCATTTTATCGATCAGCGCCCGCCCGGCTTCGCGTCCGAAATTGCTGCTTGATCCACGCACGGGGTAAATTCCAATCATGCGATAAAGCGCCGCGAGCCACGCACCGTCTTTGCTCGCGCTTACCAACCCGTAAACCCGCCTTTGTTGACGATATCGGCGGAATAATTCCGGGGAAAGAAACAGGCGATTGTGCCAAAGCACAATCGCCGCCGGCTCATCGGATTTGGTCAACAAACGATACGTTTCCGGATCGGCCTCAAAACGCAGCGTCCGCCCCCAGGCACGCAACAGCAAAGCGAGCAGCCAGAGCGCCAGGCGCCGCCAGCCTTGCACTTCATTGATCGTTGATGGTTCAGGAGTTTGCAGGCCTCGGTTATGCAAGGAGAAACACCCTGTCGCCAAGTTAATCTTGAGCCTCCGCCGCCGCCGCCCGACGCTTCGGCCATGCTCCTCCCGCCCTGCCCGCATCTCCCCTCTGCCCCAGCAGTGATGGATGCCAAGGCGCTCACCGCTCACGGAGAGAAACGCGACGGGGCCTTTTATCTCACCGCGTTGACCTACGGCCAATACCTTTGGCAACGCGGCCAAGTCGCCCGGGCCATGCTCAAACTCAACCGTGGCTTCGGCGCCGATCTGCGCGGCGACGAACCGGAGTTACTGCGCTGGCCCCTGCCCTACGCCGCGATGAGTTGGTTTCTCCGTCACGCGCCCCACGCTGTTTTCATCGGCAATCCCCGCGTGCATTTTCAACATCTGGCAGATCGTATGAATGAGCCCCGCCGCGACCAACGCCGCTGGCGCGCCTGGGCTTGCTGGCAAATCACCCGCCTCGTCCGCCCGGAATTCTCCGGTGATCCGACTCATGCCGTAATCGAACCCACCCAAGACGAGATTCTCTCGGCACTCCGTCAATATGGACATCCCCACGAAGCTGATGCCTGGCTGGCGGTATTGGCACTCGCCGCCGCACAAACAACACCTGTCGCTTAACCAATCGGGCGCTTCGCGATATTCTGGTGGGAGGTTCCTCGCTGTTTCCGGTGGGTCGTGGAGATTGCTTGGCGTAGCCACTGGCCGCCGTGCCTGTGGGTCTGGGATGCGTGCGTCAAACTCGGCAGGCAGGGACGCCTGCCGCTACTCCGAGAGGAGACAACCGAAGGTTCGAGTAGAACGGGTCGAACCACAATTACCCACTGGAAACAGGAGGAACCCCCAATCCGCTGGCAATACCTCCCGGCCTCCTTCCGCTAAATTTAATTCGCCTCCACGTCCTTAAGCAGCACTCATAATTTGCAAAATAGCAGCCAAGGCTGGCACGCTTCCGGCATAATCCACCCATCATAACCCTTTTCCCCCATGAGTCGTCAGCAGCGCATCACCGAAACAGTCACCGGTATCCACACCGAAGAAATCAACGCGCATTTCAATCTGCTCCCCGAGCGCTATTTCGTTCAGACCAATGATCGTGAACTGACCTTGCACATCGGCATGGTCAATCAACTCCTCCATTCCATCTCATCCGCCGATTCCTTGGGTTCGCTCCGCCCCATTATCGAATGGATCGATGAACCGGCCCGGGGATTGAGCATTGCGCACATCGTCACCTGGGATCGCGCCGGCCTATTCCATAAACTCGCCGGCGCCTTTAGCGTGGCTGGTTTGAATATCATTTCCGCCAAGATCACGACCCGCAGCGATCACATCGCCATCGACACCTTCGAGGTCAGCGAACCTGGTAGTGGCCCCGTGCGAGATGGCCATGCCCGGGCGCTCTTCGCCCAAACCGTCGAGGCTTTTCTCATGGGTAACCACGATCTGGGTGCCGAAATTGCGGCCCAAATCAAAAAATTCGGCAACCCTGTCCCGGGAGCAACTTCACCCAGCGTCGAAGTCTATCTCGAGATCGCCTCACCCCGCGCCATCGTGGAAATCCACGCGCCCGACCGTTTCGGTCTGCTTTATCGGGTCGGTCATATCTTCGCCGAACAAGGCTATAGCCTGACCGGTGCCCGTGTGCACACCCACCATGGTATCGCCATCGACAGCTTCTTTCTCGAATCGGATGCAAAAGTCGCCCTGGATAGCGCGCGCCTCACCCAGCTTAAATCGGCCTTGATCGGAACTCTCTCCCAACCGTCGGACGGTAGTTAAATTTCTCTCCCCAAGACTCGCGGGACCTGCTCAGCTTCAGGCCCCGCATGAATCCTGACGAATCCCGCGATCTCGCCGTCCTCTACCGCATTGCCGCCCTCACGGCGAGTGATGAAGATGCCCGCAGTGCCGAACGTGCTGTCCTCGCGGAAATCATGTCGGTCATTCCCGCCGACAGCGGCTCGCTCTCCCTGCTCAATCCCCACACGGGCTACCTCGAGATCGTCACGCAACAAGGCCTCCCTCCTGACACCGGAGATTTCGCGCTCAAGCTCGGCCAAGGTGTAACCGGCTGGGTAACGCTCCACGGTCGACCGCTCCTGATCCCCGAGGTTTCCCTCGATCAACGTTACATCGCCGCACGTTCCAGTGTCCGGTGCGAAATGGCGGTTCCTCTCGTTGCCCGTGGCCAGACCATCGGGGTGATCAATCTCGATGCCGATCGCGTCCACGCTTTTAATGACCGCGACTTGCAGCGCATCCAACTTTTCGCCCAAGAAGCCAGCCGCACCCTGCATCGCATCTGGCAGCACGAACGGCTGCAAAGTGAATCCGCCCAATTGGAAACGCTCGTCGCGCTCGGCCACTCCCTCGTGGCCCGGCTCGAAGAGGGCGATCTCCTGACCACACTCACCCGCAGTGGTCGCGCCCTTTTCGGCGCCCGACTTTGCACGTTGCACGCCTGCGATCCCGCGCAACAAACCTTCGAATTGCAGGCGTGGAGCAGTGAGGAAAACTTTCTCGAAAGCAGCCTGCGGCGCGAGTCCTTCGGAGCAGAGCAATCCTTCCTCGCCACCGCTCTGCGCACCAACCGCGTCGTCGAGTTTCAATCCCTCGATCACACCGGAGCCTACGGCGCCATCGACCTCCCCGCCGACACCACCCTCTGCTCTGCACTCGCTGCGCCGCTCCTGGTGGATAGCGCACCCGCCGGCATCCTCGCCGTCTACACAGCGCACCCGCACCGTTTTTCTGATGCCCAGAAGCGCCTGCTCGCCGCCCTCGGCAGTTTTGCCGCCGTAGCACTGCACAACTCCCGGCTCTACGCCCGCGTTTTCCAATCCGAAGAAGTCCTCCGCAAAAACCAAACCCTCACCACGCTCGGTTTGCTTGCCGCCGAGATCGCCCACGAAATCCGCAATCCCCTCACGGTGATCAAACTCCTCCACGGCACCCTCGGCGCCGATTTCCCCGCAGGCGATCCTCGCCGTCGCGACTTGGAAGTCATCACGGAAAAAATCGAGCAGCTCGAAGTCATCGTCTCCCGCGTACTCTCGTTTGGCCGCGCCCCTTCCGTCCTGCATTCCCGCTGGCCGCTCCATGATATGGTGGAGGATACGCTGCACTTGCTCCGCGCCAAACTCACGCAATCCGGCGTGCAATTGCGGTACACTCCCTTCGCGCGTCCCGTGGCAGTCGAAGTGAACAAAGGCCAGCTGCAACAAGTTTTCCTGAATCTCGTGATCAACTCCCTCCAAGCCATGCCGCACGGCGGCAAACTTGCGATTGAATCGAGCGTCGAGGCCGGGGTGGTACACCTTGATTTCAGCGACACCGGAGGCGGTATTCCCCCGGAGCTGCAGCCCCGAATTTTCGAATCATTTCTTTCCGGCAAAACCGATGGCACCGGCCTTGGCCTCACCATCGCCCGACGCATCATGGAGGATCATCGCGGCCAGCTCTCACTCGTCTGTACCGGTTCGCCGGGCACGACGATGCGCGTCACCCTGCCGTTGCCACCGGGCGGAGCGTAAGATCAACCATCAGATCGGCCGCGATCTTTTCCAAATCAGCGCGGACGGCCTCAAGCTTCACCGTCGACGGCACCAGCACGCGCACACGGGCTTGAAAAAGATTCCCGCCACCCATCGGAGCGCTGACGCATTCCGAAGACAGTTCCTCGACGTTCACGCCATGCGCCGCGAGCACACTCGTGACGTTGCGCAAAATCCCCGGCCGGTCATGGCCCACCAGTTCAATGGTCGCCGCCGTCCCGTACACCACGGCAGCCGGGCCTTCCCCGGCATCGACAGACACACGCAGCCCTTGCGCATCGAGTTGCTGCAAGGCCCGACGCAGTTCGGCCACGCGTTCCGCTGGCACCTCCACCCGGGCAATACCGGCAAACTGACCACCCAGATGACACATGCGGCTTTCCAGCCAGTTGCCGCCGTGATCAGCCACCTGGCTGGCGACAAGTTGCACGAGACCGAGACGATCCGCCCCGATAATGATCATGACAAGAGGAGTAAACATAAGAAAAAATCAACCCGTCTAACGGGTCGGGAACGGCGGTTGGCTGTGCAAAATAGCTGAAGGTTTGTCCACCTGCGCCGCGGAGGCCAGCACCGAGAGCGTGTTGTACGCGAGTTGGATGTCTTTATTTTTTTCCAGCTCGGCAATCAGCCGGAGATTGATCCGATTGCGGGTGCCCGAGGTATTCTGATAATGGCTCACGTAAATCAGGCTGAACGTAATCCCGCTGTCAGCGATCCGGGTGTAGATCTTTGGCGTATATTCAGCGTCTTCCACCCCATAACGGTCCTGCATCAAGGTCGAAGCCTCATGCGCTTCACTGAAATCCGCGCGCGTTTCCTCCTCCAGTACCTTCTGGAATAAGGCAGAGGCATCTGCCACCGGAGTGCCGTAAGTGATCGTGACCTCTACCTTGCCCCACACATAAGGATGGCAGTGGGAGAAATTAAAGACCTTGGATTTAAAAATAAAACTGTTCGGAATAATAACGACGCGTCCGGTGGGCTGATCCACGCCCAGCCAGTTATTCACTTCCAACAGCGTGGTCCGCAGCAGTTGGATATCGAGCACATCCCCGCGGGTGCCATCAATCTCCAGTCGGTCGCCGATGATAAATTTGCGACTGACCATTATGACCGACCAGCCAAAGAAGGACACACAAACATCCTGCAAGGAGATGACCACAGCCGCGCTCACCAGCCCCAGCGTGGCCGCGATCACGCGCAGATCCTCCATCATGTAGAGTGCGACGATCAAAGTGATCAGCACGAAAGTGCCGTAGCGTCCGAGCCGGCGGGCCATAAACAACTCCTCTTTTTTATAGCGATACGGCAACACCAGCCGACTGGAGAGCAGATAGATCAGTACCAGAACAGCAACCGCCGTGGCCGGCGGCAAAAGTCGATCCACATAGGCGGTGCGCAAGGCCAGGAGTTGCTCCTCCAATAATCTTATCTCATAAACCGACAATTCCTTCTGCGCTTGGAGAAATTCCCTCGAAAAATTCAGCGCCTCCAATTGATCACTGAGAAAGGGCTGGCGCAGTCCGATATATTGCTGTTGCGCCCGCTGCGTCGCGAGCAACTGGTCAAGTTGGGGATTGCGACGCAAAAAACTGGACTGCCTTTCCAACATTTGCAGTTCTCCCCCGATGTTAGCCACTTTCTGCCGATTCAGCTGCAAGCCGGACTCGGTCACATGGATGTTTTCGGCGACACTGATCAGCTTTGCCTCCAATTGCTTTACTTGGTTGGCGTAGCTTTGCTGTTCAGCCTTCTTCTCAAACCAAACCCGCAGAGCCAACCGAGCCGCTGGATCTTCTTCGCTCAGCAATTGCGCCCGCAACTTCTTCGCCAGTTGGATCAACATCAACTCGTACTCAGTGGCATCTTGCTGCAGCGCGATGGCGCGAATCTCTTCATTCTTGGTGTAAAGTTGCTCGTCCAATTCAGCCTTGCGTGTCTCCGCCAACGGTCCGGCAACATCCTTCTGTTGTGTGTTTAATGCCGCGCGCTCCGTCGTGGCTTTCGCCCGGGCGGCATCGAGCTGTTGCTGGCGGGCTTCAACGACTGCGGGCACCGAACTCACGGTCTGGAGTTTCCCGCGCAACAATTCGCGGGTCTGATTACTCACTTGGGTCAGCAACTGCCTTTCGCGGAGATCAATGCCCTCGCGCTCCTGCAAAAGCGCTAATTCCTGTTTGAGCGCGTCCAGTTTACGTTGCAGTTTCGGACGGTCGGCACTGGGAGAATTGCTGTCCGCCATCACCGCCTCAAGCGACTTGACGCCCTCCATCAGCTGAGCGATCCGTTGGTCGTCCCGGGCCCAGGCTGACGTACACAATACCGTGGCAAGGAATAACCGGATAAGAGTTGAACGCATAAATTTCGGGGCTGGAGGAATGTTGAGAAAAATCATTCTTCCAACTCCACATTCCAGTAGGCGAGATCGAGGAAGTCTTTCCACTTTTCGTGATGCTGATTGCCAATCACGAGGGAAATCACCGGCCGCCACTTCGGACGCACGGGTTTGCGGATGAGCCGCATGTGCGCCTCGTGCGGCAGGCGGTTCGCCTTCCGAGAATTGCACTTGATGCAGGAACACACGATATTATCCCACGTCGTCTTGCCGCCATAATGGCGCGGGATCACATGATCGAGATTCAGCAGTTCCGTCGGGAAAACATGCCCGCAATACTGGCACTTGTCGCCATCCCGATCAAAGACATTGCTGCGCGTCAACTTGAGTTCCTTGCAGGGCAGCTTGTCGAAAAACGTAAGCAAGATCACCCGGGGCAACCGAATCGCCCGATTGACCGTGTGGACGGTTTCCAAGGCATCAA
The DNA here is from genome assembly GCA_025360455.1 of Opitutaceae bacterium. GTDB lineage: Bacteria > Verrucomicrobiota > Verrucomicrobiia > Opitutales > Opitutaceae > Didemnitutus. The sequence goes on from JANYCF010000398.1 coordinate 7,673, forward strand.
CCGGCGGATTGTAGGTTGAAAAATCCACCCAATCCATCAGTGAAAACGTGCGAAAGTTATCCTCGGTCTGATGGACCACTTGCGCATGCTCCCGGGCCAACAACGCGAAGGCTCGGCGCGCGCCGATGATATTCACCGCCTGCCAAAGGCGGTTAAGCACGAGCACCGGCTGATCAAGCGCGACTTGCATAGGCAACGGGTCAGGAACTAGCCGGCCCGTTTTCTCCTGTCAAGTCGCGCGCAGTGACAAGCTTGCGGCAAAGTGCATTTAATCGTGGCACGGGACTCCGACCCTTGAATGGTATGGCTGCGATGTAGCCGCGTTTGAGGGCGTAGACCGAAAACGTGGACCTCGCCGCGAGCCGAATGGACCACGTTGTCGCATTCGCTTCAACGCGGCTACGCTTCAGAGAACCCACTCACCCTTGCGGCACCAGCGAAACCTTGAGCGCTTGATCCTTCAACCGAATGCCCTCGAGCTTCTGCACCACAATGGCGGCGTGCTCACTGAGCACATCCACATGGGTGTGGGCTTCGTGAATATCGATCGCACCGACGATGTTCGCCGGCAGACGGGTCACACCCGCAATCTTTCCGACAATATCGCCGGGCGTAATGAGATGCTGACTGCCCACATTGAAAGCCACCGGGGTATAGCCCGGTTCGCGCCCCGTGCGCGGCTTTCGTTCGTAAGCACCCTTTTCTTTCTTGGGCTTGGCTGTAGCGAAGGCCGGCTTCGCACTCACTGCCGGAACTTCCGGCTGAATATAAGTGGATGCGACTTTGGACGCGCGCGCCATCGGGACAACCGGTGCGGCTGCTGACTTCTGGGCCGCTGGCACCACCGGAGTCGTGACCGGCTTCACCTGAGCAGCGACTGCTGGCTTCGGGGTAGAGCGCGTTGCCCCCAACGCGCTCGCTGGCGCGGGAGAAAATGGCTTCGCTACCGGTGCCGGTGCCGGCAAGGCTGAACGCACGGCTTTTACCGGAGCGGCGGGCTTTTCTGGCTCGGCATTCGCCCCCTTCATCATGTGAATCAAAGCTGAAGCAATATCAGTGCTCGTGTAGCCCTGCTCCATCAGCCGGTCGATCATCGCATCGTGCGTCTTGAACTTCTTCCCATCAAGCGTGGCACGCAGCTTTTCCGTAAACACATTCTCCCGCGCCTCATCCACCTGATCCATCGACGGGACCCGCTCACGGCGGATCTTCAGCTTCGCGTAATGAATCATGCTTTGGAGCATGTAAACTTCCCGGCCCGACACGAAAGTGATCGCCCGGCCCTTCTTGCCTGCGCGACCCGTACGACCGATACGATGCGTGTAATCCTCGGCGTCATTTGGCAGATCGAAATTGAAGACAACTTCGAGATCATCGACATCCAAGCCGCGCGCCGCGACATCGGTCGCGATCAAAAACTCAAACCCACGCCGACGGAACTTCTCCATCACCCGCGTGCGCTGCGCCTGCGTGATGTCGCCATGCAGGCGATCCACCGCGTAGCCGCGTGAGTGCAGATTTTCGTCGAGTTCATCGACCATGATCTTGGTGCTGCAAAACACGATGCCATAGCGGAAATCATGGAGGTCGATCAGGCGCGTCAGCACCTCGAGCTTCGAGCGGCGATCCACTTCGTAATAAACTTGGTCCACCTGCGGGGCGTTCTGCGCCTGCGCCTCGATCTTGATCCACTCGGGATTCTTCGTGTAGCGCTTGATCAGTTCCTGAATCGCGTACGGCATCGTCGCCGAGAAAAACAAGCACTGCCGCGTCGCCACCGGCACTGATTTAAGAATGTGCTCGATGTCGTCACGGAAACCCATGTCGAGCATCCGATCCGCCTCGTCGAGCACCACGACCGTTAACTTATCCAGGCGCAACGAGCCGCGTTCCATATGATCCATCACGCGACCCGGCGTACCGATGACCACCTGCGCCCCCGCATCCAGCGCGCGGTATTGGCGATCATAGCTCTGGCCGCCATAGATCGGTACTTCCATCAGGCCTTTCTTAAAGAAAGCCAATTTGCCAAATTCTTCGGCCACTTGCACCGCGAGTTCGCGCGTCGGGCATAGCACGAGCACTTGCACGGCCCGAATCTTCACATCGACTTTTTCGATCGCCGGAATGGCGAAAGCCGCCGTCTTGCCCGAGCCCGTGGCTGATTGACCCACCACGTCGCGTCCGGCCAAGCCAAACGGAATCACAGCGGTTTGGATGGGCGAGGCTTCCTCGAAACCCATCTTATCGACAGCTTTTAAAATCTCAGGGGACAACCCCAACTCGGCAAAAGGACGTTTTTCCATAAGGGGACAGACTGCTGGCTTCGCAGAAAATAGAGAGAACAAAGTGCTTCCCAAAAAAAAATGCCCATCATTTGGCCCGGGCAGAGCAAGTTACGTAGCCTAGGGTAACGCCAAACTTGATTGCCGCACCCCCAACCGCATTCTCCGCCTCGTTCTTTCACCGCCTAAGGCGACGCCGCTTCCTCGGCGTTTTCACGGGGGACCCAAATATCCGCTGCGCTCTCTCGCGGCGGACGGGGCGAACGGACGCAGGCAACTGCGCCCAAGGTCACTTCCTAGGACCGAGCCCGTCAGCTAACCTCGTCGGCAATGGGAAGGGTGATCCACTAGGGCCCGCAAGTGCGGTGTCTCCATGGTCGCTCCCACGCAATCGGACCGGCATGCCCGCAGGAATACTGCGACGCCCGCCGGTCTGCCCTCCATCGCACCACCACCATGTCCCTCCGTTCAATATTCTTCGGCCGCGCCCGCTCACTCACCGACCAAAATCTCTTTCACAAAGTGTCACTGATCGCCGTGCTGGCCTGGGTCGGCCTCGGCGCCGACGGTCTCTCCTCCTCCTGCTACGGGCCGGAAGAGACCTACAAGGCGTTGGGCGCTAATCCACACTTGGCCCTCTTTGTCGCCCTCGCCTCGGTGGTGACCATCATCGCGATTTGCGCAAGCTACTCGCAGATCATTTCCCTCTTCCCCGCCGGTGGCGGCGGTTACCTCGTCGCGACCAAACTGCTTTCGCCTTTTTTCGGCGTCGTCTCGGGCAGCGCTCTGCTCATCGACTATGTGCTCACCATCACGATCTCGGTCGCGAGTGGCGCGGATGCGTTATTCAGTATTCTGCCCACCGAATACTTCCCGTGGAAACTCGCCTTCTCGCTCGCCGCCGTCGGCGGACTCACTCTGATCAACCTGCGCGGCGTGAAGGAATCGGTCATGCTGTGGACGATCCCGTTCTTCATCTTCGTCGGAACGCATGCATTTGCGATTCTGTACGCGCTCACGACCCATGCTTCCGGCCTCGGTGGTTTTGCCTCCGCCACCGTGCAGGAGGTTCACACCGTCAGCGCCAGCGTGGGCTGGTTCGGTTTAATGGCCATTTTGCTGAAAGCCTATAGTATGGGTGCCGGCACTTATACCGGAATCGAAGCCGTCAGCAACGGCCTGCCGATCCTGCGCGAACCCCGGGTGAAAACCGGCCGCCGCACCATGATTTATATGGGAGTGTCACTCGCCCTTACCGTTGCGGGCCTGTTGATCGCCTACCTTCTCTATGGTGTGCAGCACGTCGAAGGCAAAACACTCAACGCCGTCCTGTTCGAGAGTATGGCGAGCAACTGGAACCACGCCTCCGGTTGGTGGTTCGTCAAGATCACTCTCGCCTCCGAAGCCGCGCTGTTGCTCATCGCCGCGCAAACCGGCTTTCTCGACGGCCCGCGCGTGGTCGCCAACATGGCCCTCGACCGTTGGTTCCCCACTCGCTTCGCCAATCTGAGTGATCGGCTGGTCACGCAAAACGGCCTGCTGCTCATGGGCGTGGCGGCATTTGTCATGATGGGCTGCACGCGGGGTTCAGTCGACCTGCTGGTGGTGCTCTACTCGATCAATGTCTTCATCACCTTCTCTCTCTCGCAAGCGGGCATGGTCCGACATTGGTGGCAGGAACGTGCCACCGATCGCACCTGGCTGCGCAAACTCGCGATCAATGGCATCGGTTTCAGTCTCACCTTCTGTATTCTGGTCGCACTCACCGCCGAAAAATTCTTCGAAGGTGGCTGGATCACCCTTATCATTACGGGCGTCCTCATCGGTGCCGCGTATGCCTGCAAGCGTCACTATCTTGGCGTGGGCCTGCAACTGCGCCGACTCGATGCCATCGTCGCAGCGGCCGAATTTGAATCGCACTCGCACCCGCCGGTCGATGGCACGTCCAACCCGCAGGCCCGCACCGCCATTATTCTCGTCAACGGCTACAACGGGCTCGGCCTGCACACGCTGCTGCATGTGCCGCGCATGTTCGGCGACACCTTTCGCAATTATGCTTTCATCCAGGTCGGTGCCGTCGACGCCGGCAATTTCAAGGGCGCAGCCGATCTCGAAGCCCTCCGCACCCACACCACCCAGGAAGCCGAGCGTTACGTCCATTGGGCGCGCGCCCGCGGTTACGGCGCGACGAGCTACACCATCGTCGGCCACGACCTCGTCGGGGAAGTCATGCAACTCGCCCGAAAGGCAGCAGAGGATTACCCGAATCAAGTCTTCTTTGCCGGCCAGTTGCTCTTCACCCGCGAGACTCGCCTCACCCGTTGGCTGCACAACCACACCGTCTGCACGCTGCAACGGCATTTCTTCCTCTCGAATCTGCCCTTCGTCATATTGCCGATCCGGGTCGGACCCGACGCACCTGAGCCTGCGCAGACCTGACATTATTGCGAAATCCCGTCATCTGCCGATCAAACCTCTTATTTTAAGAGAAGGCAGAAATCGCTCTCCTCAGGTGAGATATTTTTCGGGGTTCGCAAAAAAAATCCTGACTTTGTCTTGGAACGGCACCGGCATTCTGTTTTACGAATGTCTCCATGGAACGCATCCCGTATCTCGGGCAAACGATTTTGAAATGGCAGGTGGGCAATTCCACTTTTCTGGCACTGCCGGAAAAGGGGGCCCGCCTCATGAATTGGAACGTCACCCTCGGGGACGGCTCCGTGCGCGACATCGTCTATTGGCCCGA
>JANYCF010000401.1 GCA_025360455.1 Opitutaceae bacterium
GGCCTGCGCCTGGTCATCACGTGACTGCGCGGCGAAGGTCAGCCCCTTGAGGACGATGCAATAGGTCGACGCCGCATCCTCGTTTTTAGGATCGTCGGCGCCAGCCGCGACCAGATACGCGGCCGACTCCGCAAAGGCCAGTCCAGCCGAGGCCTCGTCCCGTGCTCCATGGTGAGCCCAGCCCAGAGACATCAGCAGCATGGCAAATCTTACTTTATCCTTGGTACTCCGCTGGGGATCGGCCATCAGCGGCCGCCCAATGGCAATGGCCTCCTGCATGGCACGAAGTGCCTCGGCGGGCAACGACTGGTTGTCATAGATACCCGCCTGTATCGCCAACGCATACATCAACCCGGCGGCGGTCTCGAAGGTATGGTCACCCGCAGCGACCCGGCGGCGAAGAATGGTCAAGGCCTCCGCCGTCGGCGCGACGGCCTCATCCGTGCGATTTTGCCAGTTAAGCACCGTCCCCAGCAAGCCCAGCGCCAGCGCGCGGTTGCCTTCCGTCGGCTCGGTCACGAGCTCGGCGGGAAGGTGCTGGTAGTAGTCGACCGTGCGGCGGGTTAGTTGCTCGAAGAGGTTGAGCTGCCCGGCGTCAAAAAGTTTGATCGAAAACTCATTGAGCAGGTAGTTCAACAAGCCTTCGGCCTCAAGGCGGGCGGTATCGGCAAGGACCCGGGTTCGCTGGGCTTCCACCTCCGAGTGGAGCGCGGCAGTCTCGGCGGTGCGAGCACGCCGGGAATTGACGATGCCCCAAGCAGCAGCCGCCACCGCGACCACCGCGAGCAGAGCAGCGCCGGCCGCCACGATGCGGGCGCGTAGGAGCGAGCGCCGCGTCGCCACCTCGGCGAGCTGCACGCGGGCCAGCTCGGCTTCGGTTTCCAATCGGCGGCGTTCAGCGGCCTCGGCCGCCTCGCGTTCGCGGCGGGCATCGCGACTGGCACGCACCACCGCGCAGAGCACATCGTGCGTCAGCTCGATGCGGCGCACGTCGAGCCGTTCCTCAATCCGCAACAGCCGGCGGGACACGAGCACATCGATTGCCGCGGGATCGGCGGCGGCGGCGGCGAGACTTTTGCGCGCGCGTTCGAGCGCGACGTTCTCGCGGTAGCCCGAGTCGGTAAGGAGATCGTTTTCCACCCAATGGCGCACCGCCGGCGACTGGTCGGCCATCGTGCGCTCGTAGAATTCCGTGAGAATTGTCTCCCGCGAACCCGCCAGCAGAGCGGCATCGATCTGCTCGGCATGGGCCGCACGGCGACGGTAATTCAACTCGCGACAGACGAGACTAAGCAACGACGGCTCAACTTCCGCCTGCGCCGGATCGCTCCGGCCGGAGACGAATGCCACGATCGCATTCGCCACGTCGTCGGGCACCAGACCGGGCGAAGGTTTCACCACAGCCTCGAGCGCCTGCGCGCCGGAGAGTCGGGTCAGGCGCATGCGATTTTGCATGAGCGTTGGCATCGCAGCCTTCAAACTTTCCAGATGAGGCAGATAATCTTCGCGCAACGTGATCAGCACGCGGTAATCGCTCCGAGCGAAATCGAACGCTTCGGCGTTTACGGTGCCGGCATCGACGCGAGCCTCGAAGGAGGCCGGAGCGCGATTTTCCACGAGGTCGGCGAGATCGGCGATGAAGGTCAGGGCGCGCGCCCGAGTCGCGTCGTCCGCCGCGCCGAGAGTAAACAATTCCTCGAACTGGTCGAAGACCAGCACGGGGATGAGCTTCTGACCGGAGCCACCTGTGAGCACATCGTCGCGGTGATGAAAATATTCCCGGAGCGATTCGCCGGCCGCGGCGCTGCCCGGGTGCGACCACTTGCCCATCATCGTCGTTTCGGCTAACACCGCGGGTTTGATCTGTTCGGCGAGCGGCGGCGCCTCGGGTCCGTGATCGAGCCGCAGGTAGATCGGCACAAAGCCAGTCGTGCGCAGCCGCGGAAAAACACCGGCCTGGAGCAGCGACGATTTGCCGAGGCCGGACTGGCCGAAGAGAATCGTGAGCGTCTTGCGTTCGAGCCGGCGGACCAATTCGCGCGCCTCTTCGTCGCGACCGTGGAAGTACGCGCGATTTTCCTCGGTGTAGGAAACCAGGCCGAGCCAGGGATTGGCCGCGTTGGAGCGACTGCGACAACGTGGTCCGTCGCGCGATTCGTCCCCGACCACGTTTTCGGGCTGCGCCCTCAAACGCGGCTACACGGTCGGTAGGGCGTGACCGCGACGAGTGCAGCAGCCTCGGCGGCTGGGCGCGCCGTAAAAATGATTGCGGGCACCTCCGCACCTGACCACCTGCGAGCAGGCTCCTGCAAAAAAATGCGCCTTGTTCGGTCATTGAGCGTTAAAAGTTAAACGTCGAGGGTTGGCACTCACCGGTTACGCCCGGCAAACAGTTCCTGCAGGCGCCGGGTGAATTCCGGCGTGGGTTCGCCTCCGAGAAGTCGCGCAAAATGCATCGCCTTGAATTTCTCCGGGGCGCTGGCCTCGGCCTCGGTCGTGTTCTCAATACAGATGGGCAGGAGAAAAACTGCGCCGTCCGCCATACTGCGCGTGCGATCCACGGCGTAGCTCCACTCCCGGCGGAAATAGGCCTCATGCCGCCGCTGCGTATTGCTGGATATGACCGGCAGAAAAAAGGAGCCGCGGGCGATGTTGCCGCGAATCTTGCGGTCGTAGTCGTCGCCGCTCTCCAGGCGCTCCATATCAAACCAGGTGGTGATGCCGGCGGCATCGAGCCCGGCCTTGAGTTTTTGCACGGCAAGCAGATCCTCGCGGGCGTAGCTGATGAAGACGGCGTTCTCCGGCATCTCGCGGGCGGGCGGAAGGAATCGCATCGGCGGCGTCTAACCCCCGGCGAAGGGGGCGGCGGTCGCGCGCCGTGCCGTCCAGCGGCGGTGCAACTCGGCGACAAATTCCTCCGCGCCGGAAAACATCCGCGTGCGCATGCTGACCTGTTGCAAAAAGGACACCAAGCGCACGTCGCCCAGGCTGTGGCTGTCGGCGAGGATCTCGCCCACGTCGCGCGGATCGGACAGGCGCCGGCGCTTGGTCATGCGCAGGAAAAGCCGGGCCAGCCAATTGGAGAAATCGCTGCCAATGACGAGCAGGTGACTGTGTTCGAGGGCGTGGAAAAGTTTCTCCGGCGTCAGGTGTTCGCTCTGCAACGCGCAGATGAACTCCAACATGTCCTCGTCGGAGATGACGTAGGGAGGAGAAGCCGAGAGACGACCGAGGAGATGGTAGACGACGGGACGCGGGAGATCGTCGCGCTCGACCGGCAGATCAGCCACACGGTTCGGGGCGTAGGCGATGACCTCGGTGTTCGCCGCGCCGCCGAAGCGAACCTGATTGATCGCCTGCTCCATGAGCGGATCGAAAGTCATCGAGACGTAGAGATTGAAATCCGTGATCTCCGCAAGTTGCCGCAGCGGCAGTGGCGGAGCGAAAGTCGACTCCCGCATGATCGTGCGCAGCCGCGTGTAGGCCTCCTCGCGCCGACCATGATTGCTCAGGTAGCTGCAAAGGACATCGTTCAGAGTGGGCGGTTGGGGCAGCGACTTAAGATCGACGTTGAGCCGAGCAGCGAGTTTTTCGGCGAGCCATTCCTGGAGCAGCCGCGGACCGGTCTCGGTCTCGACCTTCAGCAATTCCGGCCCGATGATTGGGATGACGCGCTTTTCCTCGATGTAGTTGAGCAAGTCCTCCCAGACATCATCGCTGAAGGGAACAGCCGAGACCGACGGGGTGGCAGAGCGGGCAGATTCGGCATTCATAGGCGTGAGGAGGGTGACAAAAAGAAAAACTCAAAATCGTAGCGGATGGCGTTCAGTAGCATCCTAAAACGGCTGCGCAGAAGCCTGAACGCAAACATTGCCTTGAAAGACACTACCAAGCGTGGGGGTGGATACCGGCATGAGTCGTCGAAGTTCATGCAGTGTAAGCTTAGGCCTTGCCAGCCAAAACCCCCACTGGCATCCGTTTGAATCGTCGCTCCGACCGAATGTCCTCTCCTGCCGCCCCCCACTCCAGTCAACTGCCCTTGTTTCACGTCGTTGGGTTTTCTGGTCACCGGCATCTGGGCAATCCGGCTGGCGTGGCGGCGGCAATCCGCACCGCACTCGAATCGTTGCGCAAAGAAGCTCCTGGCGAATGGATCGGATTGTCCTCGGTCGCCATCGGCAGCGACCAGATGTTTGTCGACCAAGTGCTAGGACTGGGGATGTCGTGGCACGTCATTCTGCCCCTGCCCAAAGCGGAATTTCAAAAGGATTTCAACGCGGACGAATGGGCGGACGTCGAACAGATGATTACCCAAGCCGAACATATGCGCGTGATCTCGGAAAACGGTGCGCGGGAAGACGCCTATCTCGATTGCGGCATGGAGACGGTCAACGGTGCGGACCTGTTGCTGGCCGTGTGGGATGGCGCGCAAGCTCGTGGCAAAGGCGGCACCGGCGACGTGGTGGACTACGCCAAATCGCTGGGGAAACCGGTACTGGTCATCGACGCCAACACGCTGGAAGTCCGCCGCGAGAATTTCGATAAGCTCAAACGTGATGATCGCAGCCTTACCCAGCTCAACAAACTACCCGCCGCTTCCGCCGGCTGGGGCGACAATCCCTTCAATGCACCCGCCAATATTTTTGCCTTCCAGCAAAAGTGCGACTTCGCGGCCAGCCACGGCGCCCCGCAATTTCGGCGGCTGATCATTGGCACCGTGATCTTGCATGTCCTCGCCACGCTGATCGCAGCCGGAGCGCTCTCGTTTGACCTGCACTTCGCTATCATCCCCTGGTTGAAACTACTCTGCCTCATGGGAGCCCTCGGGGTCGCGTTGCTGTTGAAACACCAACACCACTCGCTGCACAACTGGGTGCATTGCCGACTCGCGGCGGAGTTCTGCCGATCGGCGCTCGCCACCTGGGGCCTGCCCCGCGGCACGCCACTTTTCGAGGAGTGCGATGTGGCCAGCGCGCGCGGCCTGAACCGCACCTTGCATATTTTGCACAGCCGCTCCGCCACAGCGCAGCCGGTGCCCATGGAAGAATTCAAAAGAATCTACATCGAGAAACGCATCGACGACCAGCTGAAGTATTACCGGCGCCAGGAAGCCCGCGCCCTGCCGCTCTTCGCTCGGCTCAAACTGGGATTTTGGATCGCCACGATTCTCGCCCTCGGTTGCACGCTCGCCTACGCCGTGTGCCACACGGCGCACTTGGAAGTGCCGCCGGGGATAACCACCGCCGTGTTTTATTTCCTGCCCATTTCATTGCCGGTGATTGCAGCGTCGTTCATCTCGCTGATTTCGATCAACGATCTGCAAAGGCGCGTCGCGCGCTATCGGGAAATGCAGCTCATGCTGGAAGACAGCCGCAAGCATGCGCTCTTTTGCCAGACGTGGAACAGCCTCGAACGAATCGTCATGAAAACCGAGCGCGCCCTCCGCCAGGAAATGCTCGAGTGGCACTCGATCACGAGCTTTGCCGAGTCGCATTGAGGCAAGGCGGGGCAAGTGGGATGAACCGGAATACACAAAACATCCGCAAAGAATCAGCGCACAGACATCCACGATGAACGGGTCCGGGCATTGAGGTAATGGGAGGTGAAGCACCCCGCCCACAACTGAAACATTTCGCCTCAATGCCGGCGCTCAAACGTCGCGCCGGTCTTATCCTGAAAACTTAGCACGCGAGTGCTTTCATTGTAGCCGGTGAATATAATTCCCAGCTGTTGATTCACTACATCGCCGGGCACATAAGAAGTTTTGTCGATAAACACTCGGGGTGAATCGCCACCCTTCACTCCGCGGATTTTCATATTCGCCACCCAGGCTTTGAAAACCAAACTCGGTTGCGGTGGAGGCGACTTAACGGCAACGGGGGCTGGTTCCGGGACGGCGGCGGGCTGCTCCACGAGCACGGCGCCACTGACCGTATCAGTCGCGGCTGCCGTCGCCAGAGCAGAGGGAGTTGTTTTTACGGCAGGCTGGGCTGCGGTTGCGCCGGGATCAGCCGCAATGGCTTCATTGAGCGGGGCCTGTTGCGCTTGCTGTAATTTTTCGGCCGCGACTAAGAGTTTACTCTTTTCAGGAGTTGAAGCAGCGGTAGCCGGCGGCGTTTTGACTTGGGTTGAAGTCTTGGCGAAGAACTTAAAATAAGCGAAACCTGCCGCCGCCAGCAGCACAATAAACAATGCTCCGATCAACAGCAGCTTCTTTAAGAATCCTTCCGCCGCCGGCACTTCGGGTGGTTCAGATGCGATCGAAGCACCAAGTCCGGGCAACGGAGGAAACTTGGCCGTGGGCGAAGGAAAAGGAAAAGTGGAGGCTTTGCGTATCGCGGTGATTTCAGCGGGTTCCTCATAAGTTCCACTGGGGGGGCCGACGGGAGCCAGACCGGGAGGTGGCGAAGCATCCAAGACCGCCGGCCATGTTTCTGGCGAGGGCGGTGCATCGTTCAGTACAGGAAATTTCTTTTTGGTCGTATCAGTGGGGAACGGTGGCGTCGCACCCGTGGCAACGGGGGATTTTTCCCCTTCGGCTGGATTACCGACCTTCGACCGTGCAACCAAAACCGGTTTGGCCGGGGGCGGGGCAAACGTTCGCGGATCGAAAGATTGCGGAGCCGCCGGCTCTTTTGGCGCCAGCGGTGAAGTCGTATTTGAAAGACCAATCGGTGGCGTAGTCCCACCTGTCTTGAGTGCCAATTTCGCCCGCGGGGCGGCTGGCTTAACCTCAGTTGGCGTCGCCGCAGGTAACGACACGGCAACCTCGGGCACCGCCTCTTCAGCGGGTGGATTGACTGAAGCGGGAGTGATCGCCGGCGGCGCTCCAGCCAACTTAGGCCTGAGACGAATCTTCGGGGTATTCTCATCACTCATGGCTATTTCATAGCAGTTTTCAGCAGAGGCGGAAACAAAAAGTTACCCAAACGAATCGATTTCAGCTTTTTCCCGCAGTCCCAAACCATCCCACCTGTTTGGTTCCCGCTCAAATCATCCGGCAGATGCCAGTAAATCGAAAATTTAATTTTGCTCCACTTGCCAGTCGAAGGCCTTGAGCTGAACTGTTCATGAAATATTTTCCGGATCGCACCCCCTCCGGCTGGACATGTCTTTGAATTGGAATAACGTCATCTTTTCCATGAAAACTTTAAGAATCGCCCTGCTCGGATTAACTCTCGCATTTCTGGCCGGTTGCAACACCCAGGACCGGCAATACGTTGCTTTTAACAAGCTCAAATCCGGCATGTCCGAAACCGAGTTAAAAAACATTCTCGGCGCACCGACCGAAGTTTCATCCGATACCGATTTCGTGATTTGGACGTACGAAGCTGGCAAAGTATTTTTTCGGGACGGCAAGGTGTACTCTTGGAGTTTGGCTGAGCCCAAGCCCCTCTAAAGATTATCGCCCGGCGCTGCTTTCAGCTTCTGCGCCGGGTCGACTGGCTCAGACCAACACCGGCGCAGCCTTCTTCGCCTGGAAACCAAGCGCTTCCTTCAACCAACTCCAGGCGCGCCGCAGACCAACGTCACACGTGCCGGAAATATGATAAGTGCGGGCGAAAAGTTCCTCGTGGCCGAGATACCGCGGTGGCAACAACAGCAACGTGGAGTTTTTATCGGCCTTCGCATCATGTCCGAGTACTTCTGAATAGAAAATTCCGCGTCCAACCACCAATCCGTCTCGCGGTACGGCGACCTGTCGTTCGGGCAATACCATCCATGGCCGGAATTTCAAAACGAGTCCTCCTTCCGCCGCTTGGTGCAACCGGCCATAAGTACGCACCGGGACGCCTTCAATCACGCTCCCGGTGAAAACCTTGTTGCCGTCCGCCAACAGCTGAAAGCGTTTGCGCCGTACCGTAAAATAATCCCAGCAAAACACTGAACCGAAAATCGTAAGCCGGAACGACCATCCCGCGACAAAATACGCGAACACGATAATAACCACCGAAAGCGTCGCGCCCACCACCGGATCAATAAACGCCGTCGCCGTCACGAGACCCAGCAAAGCCGTCCGTCCCGCCTTGAGCGCCGCATCGATCGCCCCCCACGGACTGAGCAAGATCAGCACCGTAATCGCATGACTCGCCACCCACACGATGGCAAAAACCACCACCGTCAGCGGCACCATCACGATGTTCAGCAGCCAGCTCAGATCAAACGAAGCGACCGGTAACATCGCCAGACCCGTGGCATGAATTTCTACGCCGTCCATCCCCGAAGACTGCATGATTATCTTCGAACCGAGGGCGACCAGCGAAGGCACCACCGCCCCTGCCGCCACGAGCCCGCTCGCTTTGTTTTCAAAAGTTTCCAAAATATCCAGCGGCTTTTTCCAACCCGGGGGCAGCGTCGCGCCCAACGAATCTTTCGCCGCGACCGCTCCCACCGCCAAGAGACCTATCATCCAAAAACAGGGATTCGCAAACCAGGGCAGCGCGGCCTTCTCCTCGGGGGTGCTCGCCTTCACCCATTGATAAGCGCCCATGGCACTCACGCCCAGCAGTGGTGAAATGGCGATGCCCGTCACTTGCGTGGCGAGCACCGCTAGCTCGAGCCCGGGCGTCTTGCCCTTCTTGGCTTCAGCGCTCGGCGCCGATGTCGCCGCGAGCAACGGCAGACTAAGCAACGGCAGACACATCAGCAACGCCACGAGGGGAGTAAAACGTTTCATGCCGCCACCATACTGAAATGAGCTTCTTTGGAAAGTCTGCAAATCAGGTTAAGCCATAAAAGCCCAGAGGGCCCACACCGGCCAACCTTGAAAATAATTATTTCCGCGTGACCTGTTTGCCCTAGGCCTAGTCGCACCCCAAAACGGAAACCAAATTCTATCCTGAAACTTCGTTGCCCCACCCAACTTCGATCACTCCTTGTCTCGAAAATAGCCAAAACGGCGAATGAGCACCCGAGTCAATTTGCTCAGGCGGGGCAGCCTTCCCTCACTTTACGTTGGCATCCTTGTCCCCGCCTGCTCTGCTCCCACCATGCCATTAACCAAGGCCGACTTTTCCCGCCTCCGCTCCTTGCAGGATAAAAAACCCCGCGAATTCCTCGGCCTATTCGTCGTGGAGGGCGAGAAAGTCATCAGCGAACTGCTCGCCGTGAATTTCCCCTTCTCGGAAATCTACGCCACTGCTGATTGGAGTGGTAAACCACGTCCCGACGAGCCGCGTTCAGCAAAAGCAGGTTTACCCACCGTTCAGCTGATCACCCCTGCCGAGATGGCCCGGATCAGCCACTACCCGACTCCCTCCTGCGTCCTCGCCGTCGGCCCAATCGAGCGCCCCGCGCTCGCACCCGGCGCACTCAACCACGGCCTCACCCTCGCGCTCGACGGCATTCAGGATCCCGGCAATGTCGGCACTCTGCTTCGCATCGCCGACTGGTTTGCCTTCGAGCGCGTGCTCCTCTCCCCCGATTGCGCGGATCTGTTTTCCCAGAAAGTCATCAACGCCAGCATGGGCTCCTTCGCCCGCGTGCAAGCGTTCACGGCTCCACTCGCCGACGCCCTCGCCACCACGACCGCACCCATTCTCGGCTGCGATCTGCAAGGCGAAGATGTCCACACGCTCAAACCCCTCCGCGACGCCGTCGTCGTGCTCGGCAGTGAAGGCCGCGGGCTCTCCTCCGCCGTGAAGCAACTGGTCACGGATTACGTGACCATCCCATGCTACGGCGACAAGTGCGGACGCCTTGGCGGCGGCGCCGAATCCCTCAACGCCGCCGTCGCCGCCGCCATCGTCTGCGACAACCTCCGGCGAGTGACAGGGAGAAAGTAGTTTAATAGACTACAAATTCAGCCCCGACAGAAACTGTAAATTGATTGAAGGAGTTTCAGCCGTCGCGGTGTTATTCTACCGAACACTTCATCACAAAAGCTGCAAATTTTTCCGGCAACTGTACAACACCCTCCCGGATCAATCACTTTTATCCCGTATGAAATCATCTCTCAAAAAGCTAAGCTATCTCGCCCTTCTCTTATTGGCCACTATCAGCCTGACAGGGGCCGCCGAAGTCCGCATTGAGCGATTCAAGGAGGGCGATTGGGAAGATGACATCGGTTACCGCCAAGCGGTCCGCGTCGGACAGCTCCTTTATATTTCCGGCGCCGCCGCGAGTGGCACCATGCCCGAGGCGGTGCGCGGCATTTACGACAGCCTCGAGAAAACCCTGAAGGCCCATGGGTTGACCTTCAAAAACGTTGTCAAAGAAAACGCCTACACGACCAACCTCGACGCCCTCAAAGCCAATCAAGCGCTCCGTCGGAGTTATTACGGAAAAGATTTTCCCGCCGCTACCTGGGTGCAGGTCGCCCGCCTGTATGACGCCGAACATGTGCTCGAAGTGGAACTCATCGCGGTGTTCCCGGAGGAAAAAAATTAAGCACTACGATAACCAAATGCCCCGGAAAAGCTCCTGTTTTCTGTCCATTGAGGCATTCACTGTAGGAGCAGTGAATGCCTCAATAAAATTAAGATCGCATCATAAAGCCGCTCCGACAACAGACAAACTGTCCATGAATCTCAACAAATCACACCTCTCCCTTGTCGTACTTGTAAACCTGTTCGTCGCCACTTTCGCAATGGCCAACGAACCGACTGCTACAATTTTTAACTGCGATCACTCCGCACCGCTGAACGTGAAAGAAATCGGCTGCGAGACCCGTCGCGCGGCCTTGATCCGTGACCTCACCTTCACGCCCACCGACCAGCCGGTGAAGGCCTACCTCGTCTCTCCAGCCTCCGGCACCGGACCGTACGCTGCCATCCTCTACGTCCATTGGCTCGGCGAACCAGCCACGACCAACCGCACCGAATTTCTCGACGAAGCCGTGACCCTCGCCGGACGTGGCGTGGTTTCGTTGCTCATCGACACGATGTGGGCCGAACCCCAGTGGTATAAAAATCGAATTCCCGAAGAAGATCACGCCCACGCCATCAAACAGGTCATCGAAATTCGCCGCGCGATGGATTTATTGGTCAACCAACCTAATCTTGACCTGAAGCGCGTCGCCTTCGTCGGCCACGATTTCGGCGCCATGTACGGCATGATCGCCAGCGCCAACGATCGCCGCGCGAAAACTTATGTCTTCATGGCCGGCACTCCACACTTCATCGATTGGTTTCTCTTCGCCAACCAGCCCAAAGACCTTGCCGCCTATCGCGCGCAACTCGCCCCGCTCGATCCGGTGAACTTCGTCAGCCACCTCGCGCCCGCCTCCGTATTCTTCCAATTCGCCAACCAGGACCAGTATGTCAGCGCCACCCAAGCCGCAGAATTCTACGCGGCTGCCGGCCCACGCAAACAAATGGCTACCTACAAAGCCGGCCACGATTTGCACACCGCCGAAGTCGCCGCCGATCGGGTCGCGTGGCTCAGCCGTGAGCTGGAATTAAAATAACTTCCACCGTACGCACCGGCCCTCAGTCGTACTTCACACCCACCGCAGCCAGCCAGGCATCCATGATCGTGGCGTTGCCCAGCATATCGGCCCAAGTCACGAGCGGCACTTCGCGAGCACCCCGCGCGAGAGCTTCGGCAATGGCATCAGCTTCGTACGCGTAGAGGCCCACCCCGGGACTGGTAATCACGATTTTCTCCGGTGTACTCGCGCCAGAACGATGAACAAAAATTTCCTCCGCCTTGCCCTCCAGCCCCGGCGTGAACGGATTGGGCACGTCGATCCAGCCCTTCGTCCCATAAATCTGCGCGGAATTGTCATTCAACACCAGTGAGCCGCAGGAAAGTTCAGCCGATAGCCCACCCGGATATTGGGCCACCGCTGTAGCAAAATCATCGGTCCCCACGGCCGGATGGATATGCCCGGTGCCCTGAAACTCCAGCGGATCGGCAAACGCCTTGCCCAAGGTCGCGCCAGCAATGTGCCGCGAAAACGACACCGGATAACAACCGAGATCCAAAATCGACCCACCGCCCAATTCCTTTTTAAACATCCGGTGTTCCGGATCGAAATGGCACAGCACATTGAACGACGCCCGGATAAGACGCAGTTCGCCGATAATTCCACTGCGTACCAACTCCACGATTTTCAAAGTCTGCGGATGGAAACGATACATGTACGCTTCCATGAGCAGCACGTTGTGCTTTCTGGCGGCATCGATGATCAGCTGGGTATCGGTGCGGTTCAGGGTGAGTGGTTTTTCGCAGAGAATATGTTTGCCCGCCTGCGCCGCTTTGATGGCCCATTCCTTGTGCAACGGATGCGGCGTACCGATGTAGACCGCCTGCACCTCGGGATCGGCGAGCAACGCTTCATAGCTCCCGTGCGCGCGGGCCCCGCCGAAATCCTGCGCAAATTTCTCCGCATCCGCCAGCTGGCGTGCGCCCACCGCGACGAGCCGTCCGGTTTTTGACTGCAGCAGATCGGTGACAAATTTCCGCGCGATCCAGCCCGTCGTGATGATACCCCAATTAAGTTTCGTGGTCATGTCTAAGGAAGGAGACGCTCCGTCCAGCCCTCGTCAACCTTCACCGAATGCTTATCTATGCATACAAAACTATAAACACATCAACCCTTACCGGCCTGCTCGGGCAGCTGATTTTAAATTCAGCCCACCGGTTCGATGTGTACGATCACGTCGCTAATCGAATGGGCAGCGGAAGCGACCAACGCATCCTTCACCGCATGCGCAATGGTGTGCCCCTCTCGCACCGTAAGCGTGCCCTCGACGCGCACTTGGATATCCACGAGATGGCTGAGCCCGCTTTTTCGCACGCGTACTTTGTGCAGCTCGATCACCCCGGGCACCGCGAGAGCAATCCCGCGAATTTCATTTTCTAATTTCTCCGGCGCCGCCGCATCCATCACGTCGCCCAGCGCCTTGGTGAACATGCCAAACCCATTGAAAGCAATAATCACGCACGCGAACAATGCGGCCCAATCATCGGCGGTCTCCCAGCCTTTGCCGCCCCATAAGGCGATGCTGATACCGACAAACGCCGCCGCCGAAGTCATCGCATCCGACCAATGATGCATCGCCTCGATACCCAGCGCCGTACTCCCCACCTCTTCGCCGGCCACGCCCATTCGGCGGGAGAACCAAGTCTTGGCGACGATCACCCCGGCCAGCACCAACAGTGTCCACCACTCCGGACCTTGGTGCGGAGTGCGAATTTCATGCACCGCCGATGAAGCCACCCAGCCCGCCATGGCAAAAACAAACAACGCCACGATAAGCCCGGCGAGCGGTTCCGCCTTGCCGTGACCATACGGATGATTGGCATCGGGTGGTCGGGCCGCCACGCGAAAACCTGCCCACACGAGAGTGGACGAAAGAATATCGAGCATCGACTCCGCGGCGTCCGCAATCAGCGCATAGGTATGACCAAAGATACCGCCGGCCAATTTCACGGCCGCCAAAATCGCATTCAGCAAAATTCCGCGGAGCACCAGTCGGGCGCTATCATTCGCGCGTCGTGCGGTGCGGGCATGAGTGTCGGGTGGAGTCACTGCACTACCTTGGCGACAACCGGCACCAGCACAAGCCTGTCTCACGATCGAAAACTTTTCTGTTTCTTCGCCATTGCCAGAGGGTCGATGCTTGTCGGAAAGCGGACAATTGAAACGGTAGGCCAGCGTGCTTGCACGCGCCCGACACGACCGCGAGGCGCGTGCAAGCACGCTGGCCTACGAAATAATACCAAAACTCCTCTGCCTTTTAACAATCGGAAAACATGAGGAACCACATTCTACTACCGTTTCCACCCACGCAGCTGCACTCCGTAAAGTCAGTTGACCCGGCAGCCCGCTGTTCTAACTTCCCCTCACTCCCATGGCAGACACCACCACCCCTGTCGCGACCGACCCCGTCAGACAATTCTCCGTCTTCATTGAGAGCCGCGTCGGCCGCCTCTTTGATCTTGTCGCTCTGCTCACCGCCCACGATGTGCACATCATGGCGCTCACGACCATCGATGCCTCGGACACCGCGATCGACCGGATGATCGTCGATGATCCGGACCGTGCCCGCGAACTGTTGGCCGCAAATAATTTCGCCTACACGGAATGCGACGTTCTCGCCGTCGAATTCGGCGATGGCACCCAGTTGAAGCATATTCTCGGCGCACTCCTCGCCGTCGAGGTGAACATCCACTACACGTATGCGTTCATCCTCCGGCCCGAGGGCAAATCGGCGATCGCGATCCATTGCGAGGATAACGAAGTGGCCGCGCAATCCGTCAACAGCCGCGGTTTCAAAGTGCTCACCCAACGCGATATTTCGCGCTGAAACCTGACGGCAGCCAATAAGGCGGGCGAAAGCGCCCGCTCTCCTGTTCGCCACGCGGTCAGCCAAGGAAACGCAGCCCGTCGCGCTTGCGATCTGCCCGTCAAAAAGCGCCCGCCGGCCAAAAGCGCTTTGCCAATGGAGCCTATGCCCGACCAACATAGCCCTGACGTACGCGTTTCCCCATGAATACTAAAACCCGCCTAGCCCTGTTGTTTGGGCTGCTCTTGCTCGCCTTTGGGGCGACAGTCTTGAGTTTGCGCGTATGGTATGCCCGTGAGGCCGATCGGATGTTGGTCAATCTGCAACACGAACGCCGGGCGTTGCTCGAACAAGTCCTGCAGCTCACCTCCCAATCATTGCGAAACTTCGCCACTGATTATTCCAACTGGGACGAGATGCTGGCCTTTGTACACAGTGGAGATCCGGCCTGGGCGACCATCAATATCGACGCCAGTCTGCAAACTTTCAATGTCCAGGCCGCTTGGGTGCTGCGCACCGACGGCTCGCTCGTTTACGGCGCCACCCGCCAGCTCAGTGAGGTGCACCCCACTCCGCCGTTTCCTCTCGAGCCCGTTCTGGCAAAAATGCGCGTGGAGAAATTCGCGCACTTCTTCGTCGCAGTCCCGGCCGGGCTACTCGAAATCCGCACCGCCCCGATCCAGCCTTCCTCCGATGTCCGCCGCGACTCCGAGGCCCAAGGCTGGCTCCTCATCGGCCAACTCTGGAACTCCGCGTATCTGAAAACACTCACGAGCGTGCTCGATAGTGAACTCAGTTTGCTCGCTCCCGATGGCGCACCTGATCCATCCTCCAGCAAACCCGGCATCCACCTCCGACAAAATCTCACCGGCTGGGATGGGCACATCGTCCAAGTGATGCAGCTCGATTACCACCCGGAATCCTTACTCGCCCCCCTCGAAAACGACCAATTGGAAATGGTTCTTTTCTGCTGTTTCGGTTGTGCAGCCATTATTTTCATCTTCGCCGGTGTCTCCCGCTGGGTGATCAAGCCGCTGCGCCAACTCGAACTCAGCATGGCGACTCAATCCTCCGTACCCCTCGCAGGATTAAGCAAACAAACCGATGAGTTCGGCCGGCTTGCGCAACTCGTTACCTCCTCCTTCAACCGTCGCGCCACCCTCGAACTCACGGTCGATTATCACAAAAAAACTGAAATTGCCCTGCGGCAGAGTGAAGAGCAAGTCCGCCTCTCCGCCGCATTACGTGCCCGGCTTGCCCGTGATCTACACGATCACGTTATCCAATCCATTTACGCCACGGGGCTCGGACTGGAAAGCATCCGGCGTACGCTGTCCACCGACCCCCTCGTCGCCGAGCAACATCTCGAAGCCGTCCGGCAAACGCTCAATCAACTTATCCGGGAAATCCGCAGTTTCATCACCGGGCTGGAGCCGGAAGCCACCCAGCCCACCCCCAATTTCGCGCAGGCTTTGCAAACCCTCGCCACTACGCTGCAATCGCTCCACCCCATCCACATCGAGCTAAACCTCGATCCCCAAGTCGCCGTCCGACTCAGCCCGCAGGAAGAAGTCCACGCGCTGCAAATTGTGCGGGAGGGCGTGAGCAACGCCCTGCGTCACGGCAACGCCACCCAGATTGATCTTCGGCTTTTGGATGTGGCCGGAGTGAGTCTGCTCCAAATCGAAGACAATGGCTGCGGCTTTGATCTCGCCACGGTAACGGGTCGTGGTAGCGGCCTGAGCAATCTCACCGCCCGTGCCCAAGAAATGGGCGCCACCCTCCGCATCGATTCTGCTCCCGGTGATGGCACTCGCCTCAATCTCCGATTCCATCAAGCTCCC
Organism: Opitutaceae bacterium; assembly: GCA_025360455.1. Lineage (GTDB taxonomy): Bacteria > Verrucomicrobiota > Verrucomicrobiia > Opitutales > Opitutaceae > Didemnitutus. The sequence goes on from JANYCF010000401.1 coordinate 16,079, forward strand.
CTCACATGACTCTGGAAGCCCCCCCCCCCATCAGCCTGTTGCTCGTCGACGATAGTGAACTCGTCCGTCGCGGCCTGAAAGCTTTGCTCGGGAATCCCGAATATACCGCTCGCCTGAAAGTCGTCGGCGAAGCCGTCTCCGTGGCTTCCGCGATTGCCGAAACCGTCCGGCTTCGGCCGGATCTTGTTGTGTTGGATCTTCGTCTACCGGACGGCTCCGGCTTGGTGGCTTGCCGACAAATTCTCGAAAACTTTCCCAGCACCCGCGTTCTCATCCTGACCTCGATCATCGATGACAATCTGGTGCAGGAAGCCCTGAAGAGCGGCGCGCATGGCTACCTCTTGAAAGAAATCGATTCGCGTGGCCTGTACCAGGCGATCATCGATGTCTCCGCCGGTAAATTCATTCTCGATCCTGCGGTGACCACGCACGTCCTGAATCTCGTGCGCAAAGGAGGAGAGAAAAAAGAGAACCAAAAAATCGACCTGCTCTCGCCGCAAGAACGCCGCGTCCTCGCTTTCGTCTCGGAAGGAAAAACCAACAAGGAAATCGCCGAGCTGATGGCGTTGAGCGATAAGACCGTGAAGAATTATCTCAGCAATATCTTCGAAAAGCTCCACCTCAGCCGCCGGACCCAAGCCGCCACCTTCTACAGCGTGACCCATCAGACGATGGGTTAAGCGGGCTGACTTTAGAAATTCAGTTTTGAAGCATAAACTTGACGTTCCGCCGCCGTCTGCATTTCCGTCCACAAGGCGAGCCCCCAAGCTCGAGGATTCGCAGAAGCACCCAAGCCTTCGTCGTAGTGGAAGCTCATATGGCCGTTACTGGTCACTGTGCCGACAATGAATGAACCGCACAAATCCTGTGCATTATTACCACCGCCATTCCCCCGCAATTCAGCATTCGGTGCAAATAAACTGCCGCAGAAAAATCCATTGCCGCTCAAGGTGCAGGTTCCCGCAGTTGTGGTATACACCTCCAGTGCTCCGGCCCAAGCAGCAGTGTTCACCGAACCGTTACCTGGACTCATCGTACCATCCATGTAGATTTTTGCCATGCCGACCTGGGCTCCCGATACGCCAATCTGTAATCCGTCAATCATGTTAGTTGCGGTGCCCACGATCACGACCTTCGCACCCGCTGTGATGGTGGTGGTGCCGATCGTAGCCCCGTTCGTGTAATAATAATAATAACCGTCGGCTCTGGGCCCACCAGCGAGGTCAGCCGCACGTGGCAACACCGCTGGAACCGTCGCGCCCAAATTCACTCCGGCCGTGGCACCGGCATTGGTCGGATAAACCGGCATCGTGAAATTGTAAGTCAGATTCCCAATAGTCTGGCCGGTAATCGTGCCCCCACTGACCGTCACGCCCGAGCCGAGCATCACATTACCATAAACGACGCCTTGCGCCCCAAGATCGATTTGCGGTCCGTAAAGACTGCCCACCGTTATATTCGTCCGAGCCGTACCGGCATTGTAGGCGGAAAAAGGCGGAACACCCGGAACCGCACTCGAGAGATAACTGTCAGCGATAGGATGCCCATTCCAAGTAATCCCGTTTTTTGCGATCAGGCCTTTGGGCAAAGCACCATTTTTACTGAGGATGATTTTCACGATTTTCTCGATCGTAGGACCCTCTACCGGAGTGATGGTGGCTTTCGCTACGATGACAGGTACGACCTCGGTGCCATCATAGCCAGCCACCCAGACCTTGACCGTGCCTGAAGCATTCTGGTCCAAATTAGGAAATGTGAGGGTCCGTGTGGCGGCGAAGCGCGCTTTGGCCAGCGCTCCGGTACCCGTGCCACCACCGATCGTGATCGTCGGCGCCGAAGTATAACCCGTTCCTGGATTGGTAATATTAATCCCCGAAACACTGGTGACCGGTAAATTATTATTATCGTAGGCGGTGGTAATAATCGGCGTACCTGTTGCTGTTACCCCCGTTCCGCCCGGACCGCTGAAGGTCACCGTAGGCGGAGTCAAGGCAGAGTAGCCCGATCCAATGCTGGCCATGTAGGCGTCCCCCACCACGTTATTCCGCGTCCACCCATTCCATGCCGCATTGACGGCGGTCGAGCCAGTCGAATTACCCAATTGATTAAAACTCCACACCGCCTCTTCCGTTCCCGCCTCCGCGAGATTATTGGCCGCGTTGGCAAAAAAAGTCCGATGTGCCAGTTTTAGGGAACCCGCTGAAATCTGGATGTAGCTCATCAGCGAAATAGCGATGATAATGCCAAAAATCAGCGCCGTCATCAATACACTGCCTCGGCTCGACCGCAGACGGGCTTCAGCGCCGGAATATACCGTAGAATGAATTTTCATGAGGATGTTTTAAATATTACGTAAAGTGAAAGCAGAAGAGCGGATAACTTGCGTGGCCGCAGCGACCCCCACGGTTGAACGGCTGATACTAATGGATATTTGGATATGCTTAACTCCGACATCACTGACTGTACTCGCCGGAATAAAGCCGCTCGTGCCACCTACGCTATTATACCGCATGAAAGTTAAATTGTTTATGTTATTGACCAAAATCTTTCGCCCGGTGGTCGCTGCCGGATTATTACCCGGTACTACTATTAGCTGTTTGTTCGTCGCAACGCTCGTGTCGTAAACATAGGTCACCTGCCGCTGGGTGCTCAGAGTGCTGTCCGGAATTGTCATGGTGAAGGACGTGATCGCGCCATTCGTGAAGTTTGACGTGAAACTATTGGCCATTCGGGAATCAATCCCGAGTTGTTCGAAGGCCAAGCGCGTCTCAGTTTCCATGACAGAATAATTGCTGGTTCTCACCCCGCTCTTGATGAGAAACAAAGCAGTTGCCAGCACTCCGGCTAAGATTAGCGACCCGATTGAAGCCGCGATCATCACCTCAACGAGGGTAAATCCCCTCTGCCGTTTTGAGCTCCGCAAAGCATTATTAAATGAATAAGTCATATAGTCCATTTTGCCCGTAATAGGTGACGTAGGTTTGGGACAAATTGCGGCCATCCATGGTCGTCCAGCTTATCTTCAACGTGACTTGTATCATTCCCGTAGCATGGCCGGGCGCGTTGGCGGCAGTCCGCAGCATAGTCATCCGACTGCCGATATCTGAGCCATTATAAAAACTACTGTCCAACGCGACCGGCGTCGGTGTCGTTGGATAGGAACTCACCCCCGTAGTGCCGCTGCCGGCCCCGCCGGTCCCATCACCCCACGTAGTCAGGCGCATTTTCTCCAGTTCACTCTGCATGATCTGAGCGGAGTAGCTGATCGCCCTGGCTGAATCTAATACGACAAAACCTCGGGCCATAACCGAGAGTGACGAGCCCAGTACCAGTGCCATGATGGAAGCAGCCACCGATACTTCCACAATAGTGAAGCCGGCTTTGAATTTGTTGCGTAGTCCCTTTTTCATGCGCTTATCATAGCAAGATTTCGCAACCACGGTTAGAGGCACATCGCACCTTTTTCGGCCCTGATCCCACAGGGCCGAATGGACCTAGCCAAAATTATTTTCCCCCAGTCAAACCGTCTCAATGCCACTGGCTGCTGGGTGATTCACCCGAGAACGAGGCCTATATTCACAATATTTTTCCGTTAAGTTTTTTCGCAACGTGCCGACTCCGAAAAAATATCACTGCGCGATATTCCACACCACCCGAAATAGTCGTCGAATTTCCATCCTTCCCACTTGCGGCGCGCTGCGCCGTGCTCACCCCTTCTTCAGCGCCGCCTGCTTTTCTCCTTCGAGCAGATAGATGCCAGTCAAGTAGCCGTTGTCGTATAGCTCACCCACTTTCAGTTTTCCCTCAAAGCTGATCGGCACATCCATCAACGGTGACACGCCCTTCCCTGTCATCTTCACGACTACCCACTCGTTGAGTTTGGGCATAATCCCGTAGCAACACATCATCGGATCTTTCACCAAAAGAAATTCCGTCACGAGTCCCTGATCCATTTTCACCGGCAACATAAAACCGGTCACCATCACTTTTGTGGCATCGAGTGCTCTGATCTTATCGGGAATCTGATTCGCGGCACTCGGCGGCGTGGCCCTCGGAGTCGCAGCCGTCGCGGGGGTTAATTCGACCGGCGTGTAGGCAAACGCAGCCAGCTGATCAAAACCCACCACGTGAAAACCTTCGTCATTGATCACCGGTTTCGCCACGGGTGCGGCTGCGGGTTCGGACTTCGCAGAGCTTTCCGCCAAGAGCGACGATGTGGCCACACCAAATCCCAGCAGGCAGTAACAGGCTGAAAGAGTGCAGAGACTGGAACGAGAGCGATTCACGAAAGCAAAGTTGTCCCATCAGCTAATCCCGCCTTCCGGGTCTGTCAAAAGTTTTGCCGGAAGAAACGAAGCGCCGGCCTCCCCTCTCAATTAATTTCAAGGTAGGGCCGGCCCTTGTGGCCGTGCCGCAGAGGGTGCGATCCGGCTACAGCTAATGAAATCCAAGGTGATTAAAACTAGATTACGCAATACCTGAGAGACACGGATTCCACCGATTAATACGGATGAAGCAGATAGCATCAAACGAACCGTTGATGGCATTTCACCCAGGAGGTGAAGGGACGTTTTTTCGTAACTGTATTCATTCCGTGATAATCCATGAAATCCGTGTCTCCAACTGCGTTTTCTAGGTTTAAACTGAGATGCTCCCCGCAGCGCCGGCCTCCCCTCTTTAATCTGCCGGCTGGAAGCCTGCGCTACTCAGACACCCCGAAGCCCCCCTTCTACAATTCCCGCAAGGCGGCGGCGATCGGCAGCCGCGCCGCGCGAATCGCCGGCAGCAAACCGCCGATCAAGCCGATCAGCGTCGCCCAAATTATGCCCCGGATGAGCAGCTGAGGCGTGACGGCAAAGGCAAAGGCGACCTGACTGAAACTCTGCCAATTCATCGTGGCGGCATGGAAATTATTAAACCCCAGATAGGCCAGACCACCGCCCAACACGCCGCCGACCAGTGCCAGCAACAAGGACTCAAGCATCAGAGAAACGACGACGGCGCCACTGCCGAAGCCCAACGCGCGCAGGGTGGCGATCTCCCGCGTGCGGGCCGCCACCGCACTGTACATCGTGTTGAGCGCGCCGAACACCGCCCCGATGGCCATCAGGAACGCAATCGTGCCACCCAGCTTCGTGATCAAGCGCGTGAGCGTCTCCGATTGCGCGGTATAATAGTCCGCCTGACGCAGCACCTTGACACTCAGTTGCGGATTTGTCGTCAGCGCGTCCTTGAATTCATCAAACGCTCCGGCTGATTTCAGCCGCACCGAAACCGACTGGTACGACTCGCCGCGATTGTACGCGGCCTGGAGGACTTTCGCATCGGTCCAGACCTCGGATTCCGCCACACCGCCGTTGGCCGAAAAAATCCCCACCACCGGCCAGGTTTCGCGACCGACTTTAAGCGAGGAGCCGACTTCCAATCCACCAAATTCCCGGGCGGCGCCGCTGCCGACAATGATCTCGTTCTTGCCCCACTCAAACATCCGGCCGGAGATGATCTGCATTTTTTCCCGCACCTGCACCGCCGCGCCTTCCACCCCGCGCAGCGGCACATTCGCATCGGTCCCGGTCGAACGCTTGGGCAGACTGATGATGACAAATAGTTCCGCCGAGGCCAACGGACCCTGGGCGTTACGCGCCACGCCGGGGGCATCGGCGATGAGGCGGGTCTCGCTGCGGCCAAGGCCGCTGACCATTTCGCCATCGGCCCCGCTGCGCAGGACAATGGCAGCATCGGGCGAGCCCGAGGCGGTCATCGCCTGCCGGAAGCCCGCCGCGATGGAGAGCACGCCCACCAGCACCGCGACGACTCCTGCGATGCCGATGACGGTGGCACCCACCGCACCGCGCCGTTGCGGGATGCTCATCACCCCGAATTTGGTGATGGCTGCAATTTGCGAAAACCAGTTGAACAGTCCGGTCATATCAATTTCCCGTGTTGTTTGGCCTTGGCGCGGAAGCGCAGGTAGGGACGGACCGCGACGAGTGCGTGAGCCTCGGCGACTGGGCCGTCCGCGATTGTTCAAACGGCGCGCCCAGCGGTCGCGCCCTACCCACGACATGGCGTTCGATCGTCCAAATATTCTGAAGCAAAGGTCGCATATATTACATTCTCCTGAGGGCATCGGCGACCCGCAGACGGGTGGCCTGTAGGGCGGGGAAGATTCCAGTGAGCACTCCCAGCGCCACACTGAGGCAAATTCCCAAAATCACGTCAGGCATTGGCAGACTAAAAAGGGGCAGCATTCCGCCGGTAGGATCGCCGTGACTGGCGACAAGCAATGCCAGTCCAAGGCCAATGCCACCACCTAATATTGTCAGCAGACAGGACTCAGCCAGCACCAGAAAAATCACCTGCCCATTGGTGAAACCGATCGCCTTGAGCACGCCGAGTTCACCGATGCGCTCGCGCACGGCTTGCGACATCGTGCTGCCGGTCACGAGCAGAATGGTGAAAAATACCGCGCCGAGAATCGCGCCGACGATCAGCGCAATATTGCCGATCTGATTCGCGAAGCCCTGGGCGAAGGCGCCTTCGGGCTCGGTTTTGGTTTCCGCGGACGAATTCTCGAATTCCTGATCCACCAGCCGGGCCACACTCGCGGTCTGTGCCGGGTCCTTCACCCGGATCGTGAACCAGCCAACCTGGCCTTGCGGGGCCCGGCCCATCGCCTTTCTGGCCTCATCAAAATAATCGTAACGAAAAAACATCGAGGTCGTGTCCGTCCCTTTTTTCTGGCCGTCGAAAATCCCTACGAGGTCGAACTCCCACGTCCGGTTGCCCCAGATGGGCGACATGATCGGCACTTTGTCACCCACCTGCCAATGAAACCGGTTGGCGGTGTTCCGTCCGACGATCGCCCCGGTGCGAGTGGCCTGCCACGCTTTCATCTGTTCCGGGGCCAGCACAAACTCCGGGTGCATTGCCATGAAATCCTCGGGCACCACCGGATTCTGCATGAAAAAATTCTTCGGGTCCTGATAGACCCCGCCAAACCAAGTTTGATGAATCACCGCCGTGATGCCGGGAATCTTTTCCATCCGGGCTTTGTAACTTTCCGGCAGCAACTGGATGAGAGACACCTTGTGACGCACAACCAGCCGGTCCGCCCCCGCCAACGCCACGCCGCCGACCAAAGCCTGCTTGATCGCGCACAACATACCGAACAGCACGAACGCCACCAAAATCGACAGGATGGTCAAGGCCGTCCGCAACTTGCGGCGCATCAGATTACCCCAGATGAGATGGAAGAATTTCATGGGCTAGATTGTCATTGTAGGGAGGCAACGCCTACCGCGGCAATCCAGTCAGCGTGGGCTGGATCGCCACGTCGCTGCGCTCCTCGCGATGACAGGAATGGGCTTTTCATTTCATCGCCTCGGTCGTGAGCTGACCCTTGGTCAGATGAACGGTCCGGGATGCCCGTGCCGACGCATGCGGATCGTGCGTCACCATAATGATCGTCTTGCCCTGCTCGCGGTTCAGCGCCTGAAGTAAATTCAGGATTTCGTCGCCCGCTTTCCGGTCGAGATCGCCTGTCGGTTCGTCGCACAACAACAACGTCGGATCAGTAACGATGCCACGCGCGATGCCCACCCGCTGCTGTTCACCACCCGACATCGTGCGGGGATAATGCTTCGCGCGATGAGACAACCCGACCATCGCGAGCGCCGTCGCGACGTGTTTCTGTCGCTCCGCCTTGGAGAGGGAGGTGAGCAGCAACGGCAGCTCCACATTGCGCTCGGCCGTCAGAACGGGCATCAGGTTATAGAGCTGAAAAACAAAACCGACGTGCCGCGCCCGCCAGGCCGCCAGCTGGTGGTCGGAAAGCGTGTCGATTCGTTCACCCGCAATTTGCACAGTGCCCTTGGTGGGACGGTCGAGACCGCCGATCAGATTCAGCAACGTGCTCTTGCCCGAACCGGACGGCCCCATCAGCGCGAGGAACTCTCCGGCTGGCACCTGCAGGCTCAGGTTCGAAAGCACATGAATGTCCTCCGAGCCGCGCCGAAACATTTTTTCCACTGCATCCACGCGCACCAGTGCGCCGTTGTTCGAGGGTAGATCGCTCATAAATTTCTTTCGGTTACGGTTGCCCCATCGGTTAAACCAGCGGAGGGGTCCAAGGCAACCTTTTCTCCGGCCGCCACCCCGGCGCTCAACGTCACTTCGCCATCGAGCGCACTGGCGACGGTGACGGCCCGGCGTTCAGCCCGGCCATTCTGAACCACAAAAACACAATCACGTCCGTCCAGATTCAGTACCGCACTTTTCGGCAGCAACACGTGCCGGCGAAGATTGGCGGACGCCGGAGTCCCGGTGTCACGGAAGGCCACCTTTACCGCCATCTCGGGCAGAATGCGGGGATCGAGTTTGTCGAAGCCCACGCGCACGCGGACCGTGGATTTCTGGCGATCAGCCGTGGGAATGATCGCGATCACTTTGCCCGGGATTTTCCACTCGGCATACGCATCCAGCGTCGCATCGACCGGCTGACCGGGCGTCACGCGGTTGATGTAGCTCTCGTTGACATCGATTTCAATTTCCAGCGATTCCATGTCGACGATCGTGCAAATGCCCGTGCGCGTGAAACCGCCGGAGGACATCGGGGAAATCATTTCGCCCGGTTGAGCGTTCTTCGAGGTAACGATACCGGCAAACGGAGCGCGAATGACCGTGTCGTTCAGCTGCTGTTGCCAAATGGCGACGGTGCGCTCCGCCACCGTGATATCCGACTGTTGCTGGGCCAGCCGCGCCCGGAGCGCCAAGACCGCTGCCTCTGCATGATCAAAATCCGATTGAGTGGCGACGTTACCCTTGATCAGCGAACCTTGGCGTTGCCACTCCTGCTCCGCCTCCTTCAGCCGCACGCGATTTTCCTCGAGCGCCGTCTTGGTGGATTCCGCCTGCGCTCGCGCCAGATGCAGGCTGGCCTGCACGTTCGTATCGTCGAGTCGCGCCAAAATCTGCTCAGTCTCCACCTTGACGCCCTCCTCGATCAGCACCTCGGTCACCTTGCCCGTCACCTTCGACGAAACCGTCGCGGCGCGGCGAGCGGTGACATAGCCGGAGGCGTTCAACACCGTACGCTCAGCGCCCGTAGCCACCTCTCTCGCAACCACCGTGCGCACCTCAATCGTAGCGGGGCGTTTCAACCACCAGAACACAATTGCACCGATGAACAAAATGATGACCGCCAAAGTTATCCATCCGGATGAACGTGACGCGGGCGAATTTTCCTTTCGCTCAATCTTCAAATCATCCAACCGGGGTGAAGGCATGCTCATACGGGTAATCATCCAATTAACCCGCAATTTTTCCGGGTCAATCGCGATACGGCCCAAAGGCCGGGCGCATCGCAGTTTTTGGTACTGGAGCATGTTTCCCTCGTAAGTTGCGTTACCGGGCGAATGCGACATCGGCCACTTGCCTCGCAACGTGGCGCGACCAGCGCGCCACCAACCCAGATTCGAGGACTGCCCAAAAACCGGGATGATGGTCACGCAATGGGGAATTTCGTCATCACTGATGAGGAAATCAGCGGTTGTTACGCTATCCCCAAAGCAAACGGCACAGCGGAAAATCACCGAATCGCAACAATTGCGCACAAACCGCGGTTGACCGGACGGTGAGAGCATCGCAGAAACCTTACGCGCGGGCCTGCGTGACCACTCGATTTTCCACCCCACTACCCCGCATGCCCTACTACGCGCACACGGCCGTTCACCCCGACGGCACCCGCGATCAGAATGAATCGCACTGGCAACCGCTAGCCGTGCATTTGCGCAACGTCGCCGATCTCGCCGCCCAATTCGCCGCGCCCTTCGGTGCCAGCGAAGAAGCCCGCCTCGCCGGATTGCTGCATGATCTGGGGAAATACTCCGCTCGCTTTCAACAACGCCTCCGCGACCCCAATATTCACGGAATCAATCACTGGTCGATGGGCACTCTTGCGGCCGCGAATCGGAAGCAAATCTCCGCAGCCTTTGCAATTGAAGGCCATCACACAGGGATGCCCGCATTCGCTGAAAACGATATCGAAACGACCCTCGAAGCGCTCAAGCCACGCATTGCAAATCTTCAAATCCCGCTATCCGCTGAAAAACTAAACGGTTTTCCTGAAACCCTCGACGAACTCACCGTGCGCCTAATCGCTGACGGCATTCATCCGCCCGACCTCACCTTGACGAAATCCTCAGCCAAAGATTTCACGACCGCTCTTCGCACGCGGATGATTTTCTCTTCACTCGTCGATTCCGACTTTCTCGACACGGAACAACACTTCGACGCGGTTCAGGCCGCCCGCCGTACTCCTGTCTTGCTTCAGCCCGAGACCGCCTTGCCCCACTTACTCAGCGCGTTGGCCAAGAAATCCTCAGTCGGATTCGTCAACGAGCTACGTCGCCAACTTCTTCACGACGCACTTGCCGCCGCCGAACACCTACCCGGACTTTTCACGCTCACCGCGCCCACCGGTAGCGGCAAAACTCTGGCCTCTCTTGCCTTCGCTCTTCGCCACATCGCGCACCACAACCGTACCCTCGCGCCCAACGATCCGAACCGTCTCCGCCGCATCATTGTCGTCATTCCCTTCACCAGCATCATCGAGCAAACCGCGCGCATCTACCGCGAGCTCTTCGAGCCCCATTTCGGCTCCGACTACATTCTCGAACATCACAGCGCGGTCGTTCCCCGCGAACGCCCCGCCGACAAGAACCAAGACGCCGAGGACGAGCGCCTCCGCCGCGCCCGTCTCGCCCAAGAAAATTGGGATGCGCCCATCGTTGTCACGACCAACGTGCAGTTCTTCGAGAGCCTCTTCGGCCATCGCCCTTCGCAGTGCCGCAAGCTTCACAATATTTCCCGCTCCGTCGTGCTTTTCGACGAAGTGCAAACCTTGCCCGCACGACTCGTCCCTTCGCTCCTCTCATCCGTTACGGGATTGGTGCGCGATTACGGTATTACCGCCGTCTTTGGCACCGCTACCCAGCCCGCTTTCGCTGCCGCTGCCGCCGCGATTCCCGGTGGCTGGCAACCAGTGGAAATCTCCTCACAACCCAAGATCATGGCCGACGGCTTGCGTCGCACACGCATCGTCCTCCGGCCCGTTGATCAGCAGCCGACTTGGCCTGAGCTCGCGACCGAGATTTCCCAACACCGCCAAGTGCTCTGCGTCGTGAATCTCAAACGGCACGCCCACGAACTGTTTTCCGCACTGCCAGCCGAAAATCGTTTCCACCTTTCCTCGGCCATGTGCCCCGCGCATCGCCAAGTGCAGCTTGCGGAAATCCGCCGCCGTCTCGACCGCACCCACGACGAACCATGCCGCCTCATTTCCACCCAGCTCATCGAAGCGGGTGTCGATGTCGACTTCCCCCGCGTCTATCGTGCCGCCGGCCCGCTCGATTCCATCATCCAAACCGCCGGTCGCTGCAACCGCGAGGGCCTCAATGCCGAGCCCGGCGAGGTCACCATCTTCCGCCCCCTCGACCACCGCCTGCCGCCCGGTGCCTACAAGCAAGCGGCAATAATCACCGAAGCATTCCTCACCGAGAACCCCGGCATCGACCTTCACGATCCCGCAACCTACGCCTCTTATTTCGCCCGGCTATACGGCACGCTTGGCCCCACTTCCGCCCAAGACGATCCCGCCTACGCCGCATCCGCCGCGCTCCACTTCCCGCTCGCGCACCGCGAATGCCCACTCATCGGCGATGAGACCCGCTCCGTCGTCGTACGTTGGGGCGACGGCGAACGTCTCGTCACCCAGCTGCGCCACGAAAAGCATCTCTCCCGCGACGATTGGCGACTCATCCAACGCTTCTCAGTGAACTTCTACCTCTCCGAATTTTCCCTAGCCCTTGCCCGGGGCATCATCGTGCAACCACTCCCCGACACCGAATTTTATTTCTGGAACGGTCATTACGACGAATACCTCGGCGTCTCCGAACCCGCCCTCAACCAATATGCTCCATGAATAACAACCCTATCTATCTCCGCGCCTGGGGCGACCTCGCCTGCTTCACCCGTCCCGAGATGAAAGTCGAACGCGTCAGCTATCCCGTCATCACCCCCAGCGCCGCCCGGGGCCTGCTTGAAGCCATCCTCTACAAGCCGCAGTTCCGCTGGTGCATTCATCGCATCGCCGTGCGCCGCCCCATCCAATTCCTCGCCTTCCGCCGCAACGAGGTGAAGTCGAAAGTCTCGCGCAACCCCGAACCAATTTTCGCCGACGAAGATCGCACCCAGCGTAATACCCTCGCCCTGCGCCAAGTCGAATACGTGATTGAGGCCAGTCTTGTGCTCACCCCGCTGGCTGGCCGTCCTCGCCTCAGCCAGTACGGTGCTGACGAACCCACTGGCGACGACAATCTCGGCAAATATTACGGCATGGCCCGCCGCCGCATGGAGCAAGGCCAGTGTTTTCATCAACCCAGCTTCGGCTGCCGCGAATTCCCTGCCCACTTCGAACTCGCCACCGCCTCAGCCATGCAAGTCACCCCCGGCCTGAACGCCGACGCCGATCTCGGTCTCATGCTCTACGACGTGTTCGATTTGGATATCGGTGACGCATGGCAAGCCGGCAAGATCGAGGCCCGCCCGCAAATTACGTTCTTCCGCGCCACGCTCAAAAACGGCATCGTGGAAGTCCCCGCTTGGTCCGAAGTCCGCAAGCAACTCGGAGGTGCAGCATGATGCTCCAAGCTCTACTCCATTATGCCGAACGCAAAATGGTCGAAGATCAGTCGTTTTCCGATCCAGACTTTGAGCCCGTGGATTTACATTGGCTCATCCAAATCGACGAAGCCGGAAAACTTTCGGGCGATCCGCTTTCCCTCATAACGATCGAGGGAAAAAAGAAGAAGGTGAAGAAATCCCGTCGGCCTGCGACTTCGGTGAATGAGCTTTCTGTTCGATCTCTCGAAAAAGCCAAAAGCTATTTCCTCTGCGACTCGCTCGAACGAGTAATCCTGTTGTTTGACGAAGGAATCGAGTCCGTCGATCCTCTCGCGCACGCCCGGCAGCGATATTTCAAAAGTTTGCTCACCGAAGCTTCCAACGATGCGCCTAACGTAACTTCAGCCATGCTAGCATTCCTCAATAGCCAGGAAGAACTCGCACACTGCCGTGAAAAGCTCAACGAAGCTCGCGCCGACTCCGGACATAACTGCACCTTCCAAGTAGCAGGTGGCAATGTGCTGGACGATCAGCGCTTGATCCAATTCTGGCGAAAGCGCCGCTCCGCCAGCCAAAGCTCGAAGGGCGAGAAGCAGATTTGCTTGGTCACCGGCATCCTATCCGAAACCATTTCCACGACTGAGAAAATCAAGGGAGTCGGCGCACAGGACACGAATCTCATTTCAGCCAATGAGAAGGCGTTTCAGTCCTACGGCCTTGATCAAAGCAAGAACTCGCCGATCAGTGCCCGCGCCGAACAACTGACTCGGGCCGCCTTAAATGAACTGATAAAAAAGGCATTTCGCACCGGAGATAAATCCCCAATCTACCACCTCAGCTGGACGAAGGAGCCAGCCCCCACGGATCTCTTCGCACTGCTCACCTCTGCCGACGACGCTGAGGTCAAAAACTTCCAGACTGCTCCAAAAAACGGAATGGCCCCCGCCAAAATTGAAGCAAATGCCTACTACGCTATGAGCCTGTCAGGTAATGGAGGACGCATTATCATCCGCGATTGGCTCGAATCCACGGTCCAAGACATCGAAACGAACATACACGGCTGGTTTGAGGATCTGGAAATCATCGAGACCGACGGTGCCAATACAAAATATGCCTTCAAGGTTTGGTCTCTGCTTGCCGCCCTTGTTCCAAAGAAAGACGGAAAGCCTGATTTCGATAAACTTCCCCCTCAGGTCGCCACCCAGTTCCTCTACGCCGCCCTGCGCGGCACAGCCCTGCCTCAGACCGCGCTAACAGCAGCCATTCGCCGTCAACAAATCGAAAACAAACAGCCCGGCGACCATGCCGATCCACGACTTAATCCCGCACGCATGGCGCTCATCCGTGCGGGCCTCAACCGCTCTCTTTCAACCATCACCCCAAAAATAATTATGACTGCATCACTCGATTCTGATTCCTCCGACGCCGCCTACTTGTGCGGCCGTCTCTTCGCCGTGTTCGACCGCCTGCAATATCTCGCTCTAGGCGGGGTGAATGCCGGTGTGGTCGAACGCTTCTACGCCAGCGCCAGTGTCACCCCTGCGCTCGTCATGGGTCGTCTGTTCCGCAACGCCCAATTCCATCTCGCGAAAGCCGGTGGCGGCATCGCCGAGAATGCGCGCAAGGACTTCGAGGAAATTTCCTCCGCTCTCGGCAAGACCTTCCCCGCCTCGCTCGACTTAGAAGCCCAAGGCCGCTTCGCCCTCGGCTACTACCACCAAAAAGCTGATTACCGCCGCCGCACTGCCGAGCGCAAAGAAGCCAAAGAAGCTGCCGAAGCCACCACCACTTAATCTTTCGATCTCTCAACCGTCCGTCTCTCAAATCTCCGTTTCTCAAATTCTCTAATTTCTAATCACAACTCCAATCCTCCCATGTCCCTACCCATCCAATCCCGCTACGACTTCGTTTATCTCTTCGACTGCAAAGACGGCAACCCCAACGGCGACCCTGATGCCGCCAACTCCCCCCGAGTTGACCCGCAGGATATGCACGGCCTCGTCTCCGACGTCTGCCTAAAACGCAAAGTCCGCAACTTCGTTCAAATCGCCAAGCCCGGAGCCGACGGCTACGATATTTTTATCCAGCAAAGCGCCGTTCTTAACGACCGCATTCAAAAAGCCCACGATGACCTTGGCCATAAAATCGATGGCAAGAAAGGCACGACCCGCGAGCAAGTCAGCTCTGCCCGCACCAAAATGTGCTCCCGTTATTACGATGTCCGCACCTTTGGGGCAGTCATGTCCACCGGTGTAAACGCCGGCCAAGTACGTGGCCCCGTACAGGTGAGCTTTAGTCGCTCTATCGACCCCGTGCTTCCGCTCGATGTCAGTATCACCCGCATGGCTGTAGCCGAGGCGAAGGACGCCGAATCACCCAACCAAACGATGGGCCGCAAAAACCTGATCCCCTATGGCCTCTATCGCTGCCACGGTTTCATCAGCGCCCATCTCGCCACAGACACCATTTTCACCGAAACCGATCTTGAGCTTTTCTGGCAGGCGCTCTCCCAAATGTTCGATCACGACCGCTCCGCAGCTCGTGGGACAATGGCACCGCAAAAGCTCATCGTCTTCAAGCACACCTCCGCTCTCGGCAACGCCCCGGCGCACAAGCTTTTCGAGCGTGTTACTGTCGCTTTGAAACCTACCGTGAAATCAGCCGCCCGGCAATTCTCCGATTACGACGTTACCATAAACGAGCAAAACCTCCCTGTCGGTATAACCATTCAGTCTCTCCTGTGAGTCCTACGGCATCAGTGCCGTCTCCCTTCTCTGCGGCCGGGAGCAATCCCCTGCCGCTCTCTGCCCTGAACGACTTCCTCTTCTGCCCGCGGCGGGCGGGGTTGAAGTTCATCGAGGGCCTGCGCGGGGAGAACGAGCACACAGTCATCGGCGATCTCGCCCACGAAAACGTGGACTTCCCCGGCTACGAGCAACGCGCAGGCTGGACGCTGCTGCGTGCCCTGCCGCTTTTCTCCGACAAACTCGGACTCTCCGGCAAGGCGGACCTCATCGAGGTGCACCTCGATGAATCTCAAATGGCAAATTTGAAATCTGAGATTCGACCGGTCGTGCGGGAAGCACGGCCCGTGGAGTACAAGAAAGGCCCGAAGCGCCGCTTCGACAACGACGAGGTGCAGCTCTGCGCGCAGGCGCTTTGTCTGGAGGAAATGTTCGGCATCACCGTGCCAGCCGGTGCGATCTTCTACGCCCAGTCCGAGCGCCGCGCCGAGGTCATTTTTGACGAGGCCCTCCGCCAGCTGACGCTGTCCGCCATTTCAAATCTCAAATCTCTCATCTCAAATGCCGCCATCCCAGCCGCAGAGCTAAAACCCCAGTGCGAAGGCTGCTCACTCCACGAAGTCTGCCTGCCCGAACTCGCCCGCTCCGCCAGCGCTTGGCGCGCGGCGGAAACCCGCCTCTTCACCCCGGTGGACTGACGTCCCTCCCTCCTTTGGAATCACAATCCACGCCCGCTTCCCGAAAAACCACTCCACCAACCTCAATCTCAAATCTGCAATTTCAGATTTCATATCCCCCACCCCAGCCCCCTACCCCATGCCCACCTATCAACGCTTCGAAGATCTCCCCGTCTGGAATGCCGCCGCCCAACTCTACGACCAAGTCGATGACTTCATCGACCGCGCTCCGCCCCGCCTGCGCCATTCCTTCCGTGACCAGCTCGAGCGTGCGACGCTTTCCGTCTCCAACAACATCGCCGAAGGCTTCGAGCGCGGGACGACGAACGAGCTGCTGATGTTCCTCTACATCGCCCGCAGCTCCGCCGGCGAAGTCCGCTCCATGCTGACTGTCGGCTCCCGCCGGCCCTACCTCGCAAAATTCAAAACTGAGATTTCAGATCTCATAAAGCTCGCCGAGTCCTGCTCGCGCCAATTGCGCGGTTGGGCCGACTCCCTGCAAAACTCCGACATCACCGGCCCACGACACCTGAACGACAAGTCGCGGACCACCTATCAGAAAGGCAAGGCCCGCGAGTCCGGCGCAGCTGATTTCCAAAAGCTGGTCGCCCAGCACCTCGCGCCCGATCATCCGCTGCATCCCAGTCGCCGGCCACAGGGCCGAGGCCGTTAATCTCAAATCTACAATTTCAGATTTCAAATCGGCGCGAAGCCAAAATCGACCGCCGTTCTCAAATCTGAAATAGCGAATTATAATTCCGCTCCGCGCCATGACCCAAGTCATCCAAAACACCCTCTACCTGCTAACCCCTGGTCTCTACATCCACCGCGACCACCTCTCGCTGCGCATCGAGCAGGACAAGCAGCTCAAACTCTCCCTGCCCATCCACAACCTGGAGTCTGTGCTCATCTTCGGCCCTACCGCGATGAGCCCTCCGGCCATGCAACTCTGTTGGGAAAACAACGTGGCCATCGCTTTCCTCTCCGAGCACGGCCGCTTCCTCGCCCGGGTCGAAGGCATCCCGCAAGGCTCCGTGCTGCTCCGTCGCGCGCAGCATCAGGTCACCGGCGACCCCACTCGTGCCCTCCCTCTCATCAAAAACGTCGTAGCGGGCAAACTTCAAAACACCCGCTGGCTGCTCAACCGCACCGCGCGTGAAAGCACCGACGAAACCGAAAAAACCACTCTCACCCACGCCGCCGAACGCCTCGCCTACGGCCTGCGCGAATTGCCCACCGCTCCCGACGCGGACACCGCCCGCGGCATTGAAGGCCACGCCGCCGCCATCTCCTTCGAAGTTTTTCCGTTGCACTTCAAATCAGCCATTCGCGCGCAGTTTCCCATGGATGGGCGCAACCGCCGCCCACCGCGAGATGCCCTCAACTGCCTGCTCTCGTTCCTCTATGCGCTGGTCCGGCACGATTGCGTGGCGGCACTTACCGCCGTGGGCCTCGATCCGTTCGTGGGGTTCCTGCATGTTGACCGTTCGGGACGGGAATCGCTCGCGCTCGACCTGATGGAGGAATTCCGTCCGTTCGCGGAACGGCTCGCCATCACGCTGCTCAATCGCGGCGAACTTAAATCCACCCACTTCCTCGAACGGGAAGGCGGCGCCTGGGAACTGACCGAGACCGGACGCAAAGCACTCGTCGCTGCCTGGCAGCAGCGTAAGCTGGAGGAAACCCTGCACGCGCAATTCAAAACCAAAGTACGTTACGGACAGCTGCCGTTTCTTCAGGCCCGTATCCTCGCCCGCACCTTCCGCGGCGATCTGCCCGCCTACCTGCCCCACCTGTTCACTTGACCGGGCGTTGCGCTCGGTATCTCAAATTTCAGATCTGTAATTTCAAATTATCAAGCCCCCCATGATCGTCCTCGTCACCAGTATGCACTCTCAAATTTCAAATCCTCAAATCTGAAATCCTTCCCACCCCATGCTCATTCTCGTTACCTACGATGTCTCCACCGTGAACGCCAAACCCGGCGCACGCCGGTTGCGCCGCGTGGCCAAGGTGTGCGAGTCCTACGGCATCCGCGTGCAGAAATCCGTGTTCGAATGCCAGGTCGGCTCAACCGAATGGGTACAGCTCCGCGCCAAACTGCTCGATGAGATCAAGCTCGACGAAGACTCGCTGCGTTTCTACTTCATTGACCAGACCGACCGGATGCGCATCGAACACCATGGCGCAGACAAACCCCTCGATCTGGAAACCGATGCTCTGATCGTGTGAGCGGAAGGTGACGGCGCAGTCGGCGAAACTCCTGCCTTGGCCACCACCGCACCCTTTCGCAATAGCTACAACCTGCTCGGTGTTGGCCAAAAGCGAAATACTCTGAAGCCAGCACCTCGGCAAAATTTGGTTCTTTGACATCCTTCGCAAAAGACATGATCTAACCAGTTCCCGCATCGGACCCTGTCCAATGCGGGATCGCCCCGCTCTCACGAGCGGGGCGCGGATTGAAACGCGAATGGGTCGTCCGGTTCTGGAACGGTCAGTAGCATCGCCCCGCTCTCACGAGCGGGGCGCAGATTGAAACAGTGTGGCGATTCTGGCGGATTTCCAGCTCGTGGCATCGCCCCGCTCTCACGAGCGGGGCGCGGATTGAAACATCGCTACCCGCGTGCCGAACGATTACACGCAAACTTCGGGCCGTCGTGCGTAGCCTTGGCGAAGCAGGATCACCCGCACCCCTCACTTCTTCGGCAAATAGTCTTTGAGGTCGGGCAGCGGCTTGACGCGGTGGCCGCTACGGAGG
>JANYCF010000001.1 GCA_025360455.1 Opitutaceae bacterium
CAAGAATTAGTTTGCCCGGCTTTTTGCCGGTTACAGTGGCAATACCAAATTGCGCTTCGTGCGATAGAGTGAAATCAGCGTCCCCCTGCTCGCTTGGCCCAACCGATGCCGGCAGCTTTTTCCACTGCAACTCACATCCGCACACGGCTGGAGTCGTGCCGACTTTGACAATACTTGGTTTGGTGAGGCCGACGACAGCGAGTGAAGGTTTATCTGCCGTGAGAGTGACGGTTTGATCACATGGCGGCGGTGGCGGAGGATTGTCTTTTTTCGGACCTTTACCTGGACCATTGGCATTTGGATCACCACCGCAATGCCAACCACCCTTGATCACACCAATACCGGGATCTGCGCAGATCTGTAATCCATCTTCAGTGACCGTGCCGGTACCAATGGTCACAAATGCGTCGAGATCTTCGTCAAACGAATAGAGCTCCGTCTTACGTCCAGGTGGCAATCCATCCAGATTAGGGAAACATATCCGCGCAGGTGGACTGATGATCGACCGTTTGGGATTAATGCTGACGATAAACCGAGGTTGCTGGCCAAATCCTGGCACCTCAGGCGTCTTATCAGTATGGACAACAGTGACACTGAGGTTACCAACGCGTGAACCACCGGGGAAAGTCACCGAATTCGGCTCCACCGTCAGGCTAAAGCCGGGAATTTCCGGCAATGTAATCGTGCCACCGTAGTTCGTGCCCACCGCCACGAAATTCAGGGGGTCCAAAGGCAAGAGTCGGATAGGCATGCCAATCGAATTATTCTGACCCGAAACTGTCGTCAGCGTATAATCGAGATTCACCCACGAGCCTTGCCGAGTGACTGTATTACCATAGACATCCATCCTCACGGTGCCCACCGGAGCTGGCTTGATGATGAACTGCCCCTGCGCATCGGAAAGAACTGAGAGTGCTGTGCCATTAATTTTGATGGTCGCCCCGGGCACAGGCATGTCGCTATTATCAAGAATAACACCGGTAATGCTCGTCTCTTCAGCAGGACCAGGAATGCGGGTTGAAGCCACAAAAGCCACCCGTTGCTGGAGACTTCCCGGAAAACCTGCTTCCACCCGATTGTTCTCAATCCCTTCCTCCGATCCTACGGTTAGTGTCGCCATTGCCCGACCATCAGTGTCGCTGAGAACAGTCTGGCTGAGCTCGCTGCCAAAGTTACCGCCACCTTCAGTGACTGTGAAGGTGACTGGCAATCCTGCGAGACGATTTTGTCCCCCGTCCACTACGATGGCCACGAATGGCCGGGGCAAGGGCTGCCCCGGGGCAGCGGACTGACGACTGCCAGCATCCGGCCACAATCAGTGCTGGTGGTGCAGGAGTGGCGGAAGCACGGAAGAGAACCTCGATCGGGAAACCCACGACCATGGCCTGAACCTGATGATTGCCGACACCCACACGTGTACCGAGTCGAAATGAGACCTCGGCGTGCCCCGAAGCGTCCGTGCGCACAATGACCGAGCGAGCGGTGCGGGTAGCGCTTAAAAGCGCGCCATCATTCTGCACGACCTTGAAGATAACCGCCTTGTTTTCTAAAGGAGTGCCAGCGTCATCGGTAACAAGCACTCGCAGCGGTACCGGTAGCAAGCTGCCAATTGTCGCCGTCTGGTCAACGCCGCCGACCGCTCGAACACCCGCCGCAGGCGCATCCTGAAAGGTTATCTGAATACTCGCGGTAGCCGTATTACCCGCTCGGTCCGTGGCGGTGGCTTGAAGCGTATTAATGCCAGACACGAGAGGCACATTGGGAGCGAGAAACGTTCGATTGACCACTGAAGCCGGAACCCCATTCACGAACACGGTGGCCTGCTGACTATTGACCGTGCCGATAACAGTATCGTTAATTATACCGGTAACAGTGACCGTATTTGTGCCAACCACGAATCCAGCAACTGGCGAATCAATCGCGATGCGAGGCTTTTGGGTATCGCGTGTGATATTGACGCTAGTTGAATGAACTTCTCCCGTCGATAGGGTGGCAACCGCAGTGACGGTGTTACCGCCTTCGACTACGGGAATTTGGGCCGTATAGGTGTTGCCCAACTAGGTGGCTTCGATGCCATTGACTTTCACTAAAAGGGCGGTGCCGGACGTACGC
>JANYCF010000018.1 GCA_025360455.1 Opitutaceae bacterium
GTGGCGTTGTCGCAGGAGCAATACGAGTGGCTCGCAACGGCGATCACGAACTGGCGCACCGTGCAAGCGACGCTGAAAGCAATGCAGCAATTAAGCCGCGCGGTTTTGTTCACGACCGTGCCCGGCGCCCCCCGGCGTAAATGCCTCGGCAAGAAAGTCCTTGGGATTACTTAAGCGCCATTCCGTCCGGATCCTCAATTCCGCAGCTTGTACCTGAATTGAGTGGATTGAGGCGATTTTGAGTCTTGGACCGCAGGATTTTGGTCTGACTTCGGTAGGACAAAATGGGGGAGTCGTTTCGGCGTACCTAAGGGTAGATCCATTTCAATGGGGCGGGCTTCCGAGACGGGATTTGGCGTGGGAATTGTCCAGGCCATGATCGGCCCTTGGTGAAAAACAACTTCGGCTTTGCTGTCGTAAATCCATACATCAAAACCATGTCCTTTTGTCTCGATGAGCGGTTTTCCTAGGGCGACCAAAGCCTCATTCGGGGTCATGCCTTTTTTTAACTCTGTCCACCCTTTGGTTTCGGCAGCGAAGCTGGGCGTGAGGAAGGCAAGGTAAATGCAGAGCTGTAGGATATGGCGAATCATACTTTCTCTTCAATCGACCCTTTGGCGCAAAAGCTTAGTCGGAAGTATGCGGCGGCGATCACACCAACTCGGCCGAAGGGAGCTCAGGATTTTTGGGGTGCCTATCGTCCAAACCCGTCCAGAGGCCGGGTTCCACCTTTATGGATGCGTGATTCGTGAAGGTTTAACCGCCCTGATCTGTCTTAGCTCGGAAGAATCACACTCGCTGGCGAATATTCGCCAAACTGTAGAACGGCCAAATCTTTTTTGTCATTGCGAGGTGCGCAGCGCCGAAGCAATCCAGCTCGATGGATCGCCACGCCCGACTGCGTCTGGCTCGCGATGACAAGTTGGAGTGTGGGTTAACCGGTCTTAGCTCGGCGGATTGGAGCTTTCGGTGATCAGGCGCTCGATGCGGACGCGGCGGGGGCGCTCGGCGTTGGCTTCGATGACGGTCAATTGATACTCGCCTGTGGTGAAGGTCTCGTCGCGCTTGGGCACGTGGCGAAAGAGCCGCAACGCCCAACTGGAGACGGTGTCGTGCGGTAGCCACTCCAGTGGCCAACCGGTTTCGGCTTGAAGTTCCCGCATGGTGAATGAACCGCTGACGACGATGGCATTGGCCGTGCGTTTGTAAACAGGTCCGTTCTCGATATCGAATTCGTCGCGAATATCGCCGACGATTTCTTCCAGCACATCTTCAAAAGTGACGAGGCCGACCAGAGCTTTTTTCTCATCGAGCACGACGGCGAGATGGCTGCGGGCGTTGCGGAAACGCTCGATCATGGTGTGCAGGGGCGTGTGCAGTTCAAATTCCACCACCGGCCGCACGAGGGGCTCGAAAGGGGTGTCGGGGCCGAGCGCCTGGATCTGCCAGAGCCACTCGCGCACCAAGAGCAGGCCTTCCACCTTGTCGAGCGAATCCCGGCAAACCGGGAAGCGGCTGTGGCCGCTCATCTGGGCGATGCGGATGTTTTCGGCGACGGTCTGGTTGAGCCAGAGGGCGACGATCTGGTCGCGGGGGCGCATGATCTGTTGGGCACGGGTCGAGCGGGCGCGGAGCGATTGCACCATGAGTTTGTTGATCAAGGCGTCCCCGGGGTGGACGTGTCGGGCGTGACTAAAGACATATTCCAGTTCTTCGGAGCTGATGGCGTGATCGCCTTCCCCGGCGGGTTGCAAACCGGCCCAACGCAGTAACATATCGGCAGCACTGTTGAGCACGCGGATAAAAGGATAGAAGCAGTAATAGAAAACAGTCAGGGGCGCTGACGCCCAAAGCGAAACGTACGTGGCGCGTTGGATGGCGATGGCTTTCGGTCCGAGTTCACCAAAAATAATATGCACGAAGGTGATCACGGTGAAGGCTCCGGCGAAGGCGATGGACGAGACGATGTGGGGATCCTGTATGCCCAGATGAGTGAGGAGCGGGGTCAAGCGATGGGCGAGATAGGGTTCACCCACCCAACCCAGGCCCAGGCTGGCCAGCGTCACGCCCAACTGCGTGGCAGAAAGCATCGCTCCGAGATTTTTGGTTGCCCGGAGGGCAAAGCCCACCCGCCACCCGCCGGTTTTAGCCAGCGGTTGAAGCTGGCTGGCTCGCACTTTCACCAAGGCGAATTCAGCCGCCACAAAGAAGCCGTTGGCCAACACCAGAGCGATGATGACGAAGAATTCGAAGGCGATGCCGAGAAAAGTATCCATGAAGAGAGACGGGAAATTACCCGCCATGAGCAGCCGGGCAATCATTTGGCCATCAGCAAAAGCTAACTTGCGCAAATGAAGACGGTTAGACCATCAAGTTTACTGGCGGGAGGGGCGGTTATGGCCTGCAATCTTGCCGTACTCAGGATTTTTCAGGGGCGCTCTGCACGCGAGAAATACCTCTCTCAATTTGCCTTAAGGCAGTATGGAATTGAGGCGTCGGTCGCGACAGAAGCGGTTGCCATAGCCACCGCTCGAATGGATTTCGGAATACCCGACATCAATCGCGAAGTGGTGCTCCGGATCATAATAACTGAGATCGATCGCACCGCCATATTCGCTGTAGCCTTGGCTGCCTCCGCCCACCATGAGAGTCACCGAGCCGTGGATTTCCGGAGTGCGGCGGAAGATGGCCGAAGTGAGATTGGTCCGGTCAGTCGACTGGTTAGACAGTACGGCAGAGGCCGGAGTGAGGGGTTGGCCGTATCGTTCTACACTCGTGTTGAGCCGTGCAAGTTCAGTTTCGTTAAGAAGTTCAATTCCCACCAGATGGCGTTCGTTGTCGGCAAGGCGCTGGGAGAACAGGGTGGCGCGGGGAACCGTCGGAGTCGGATCTGCGAGGGCGAGGGCGACGTCATGCCGGACCAGTGCATCCAAGGCGGCTATTTGATCGGAAGAGAGCCGGCTCAGTCCGGTTTGCGCTGACTCAGTGGCATTCAGGGTGGAAGAAAAACGTCGGTCATCGGCTCGGGCCAGCGAGGTGAAAAGCGCGCCGACGATGAACGAAAGCAAGATAACTGCGGTGCGGGATTTCATGGGTGGGGATGAAAAAAGAGGATGAGTTAAAGACGCCGGGAAAGGGCCGGCGGTTCCATTCTGTTTTAGCAGAGAGACAGAAAATGCGCGGGATTGCCTCCCGGTAATTTTGGAAATCGCCGTCAGATTGGGGCACGTCTTCAAATTCGGCTGCTTGTAGGCCAGCGTGCTCCACCTTTCCTGCATCGCGTCCGCGATGCAGGGGGGAGGATTGACTCTGGTGCCGGGCGGGAGTGGAGTCGCTGTCTACCCTTCTTCCCATGAACTTAAATCGTTTCTCTCTGGCCGTCGGGCTTGCCCTGGCCAGCCTTCCTCTTGGCGCTCTCGAAATTTCCCCCGTGCCTCCTTCTGCCACGCTGCGCGTCGCAACGGTGCAGGTGCGGATCGCTCCCGACCACCGTGACTGGTCCTACCAAGTGGGCGAGCCGGTGAAATTCAAAGTGATGGTGACGGCCGACAACGAGCCGATCGACAACGCCACGATAAAATATTCCGTCGGGCCGGAGATGATGCCCGCCGAAACCAAGACGGCCGCGGTGCCATTGGACGGTTTGGTAATCGACGGCGGCACGATGAAGAAGCCGGGTTTTATCCGTTGCATAGCGAACATCGAAGTGGCCGGTCGGAACTACAAAGGCATGGCGACCGCGGCATTTTCGCCGGAGAAAATTGTCCCGTTTCAGACGGAGCCGGCGGATTTCGATGCGTTCTGGCAGCAGGGCAAGGCGGCGTTGGCCAAGATTCCTCTCGAAGCGAGAATCGTCCTCCTGCCCGAAGCCTGCACCGATGTGGTGAATGTTTATTCGGTGAATTTCCGTACGCTCGGACAGAACTGGAATCCGGCGCCGCCGCGGATTTATGGCATCCTGTGCGAACCCAAGGCCCCCGGAAAATATCCCGCCGTGCTCAAGGTGCCGGGTGCGGGCGTGCGTTCCTACTCGGGCGATCCCGATCTCGCGGCGCGCGGGGCGATCGTGCTGGAGATTGGCGTCCACGGAATTCCGGTAAATTTGGCCAAGGAAATTTACGACGCGATGTATGGCGGCGCGCTGCACAGCTATTGGCTCAACCAGCTCGATAACCGGGACACCTATTACTATCGGCGCATTTATCTCGGCTGCGTGCGTTCGAATGATTTCCTCACCTCGCGCGAAATGTGGGATGGCAAAAACCTGCTCGTGATGGGCGCCAGCCAGGGCGGCCAGCTTTCGCTCGTGACGGCTGGGCTCGATCCGCGCGTGACCGCGCTGTCCGCCACGCATCCGGCGATGTGCGATGTCGCCGCTCCGCTCCATGGTCGCGCCGGCGGCTGGCCGCATCCCTTCAAGCCGAACGACGACGGCAGTCCTTCGTCGCACAGCACGCCCGCCAAGATCGCGACCGCCCAGTACTACGACTCCGTGAACTTCGCGCGGAGGATCAAGGTCCCGGGTTTCTACACGTGGGGCTACAACGACGATGTTTGCCCGCCCACGTCGACTTATGCCGCCTTCAACGTGATCACCGCACCAAAAACTTTGGCCATCCAGCCGGAGCAAGGTCACAATTATCCTCAGGAACAGTGGGAAGTAATCAACAACTGGGTGGTAAAGCAGCTCGGGTTGAAATGAGGTTTCTAACGAGAGATTTGGGATGTGTTTTGTAGGAGCCTGCTTGCCCGTTCGACAAGCTCAGGGCCCAGAGCCTGTCGTGGGGCAGGCGACCCTGAACTCGTACTGCGCCCCATGCGGAGTCGTCGGCAAACAAGCTCCTGCAATCCGATTTGTGGTGCGGTGAGATGGTTTCAGGCATTGCGCCCGCTGGGTGGGTGTGCCAAGTTGAGTTCATGAAGACGCCGCTCATCACTTCCGATCCGGAGATTCTCGGTGGCACTCCGGTTTTCACGGGCACTCGCGTGCCGGTTAAGAACCTCACCGACTGTTTGGAGGCGGGTGACTCCATCGACGAGTTCCTGGACGACTTCCCCAGCGTCAGCCGCGCCCAGATTGTTGAATTTCTGGAAGAGGCCCGCGCACGGCTGTCCGCTGCTGTTGCCTGACCATGCGCGTTATTCTCGACGAGTGTCTGCCCCGGCGTCTTGGGCTGGAACTGAGCGGTCACTTGGTCTCGACGGTGCCGCGAGCAGGCTGGGCCGGTATCGCCAACGGCAAGTTGCTCGCCTGCATTCAGGGCAACTATGACGCCTTCGTTACCATTGATAAGAATCTCTCGGCCCAGCAAAAGACCGCCGGTCTTTCCTTTGGCGTCGTGGTGCTGCGGGCGCCGTCCAACAAGCTCGAAGACGTAAAGCCTCTCGTCCCTCAAATTCTTACCGCGTTGTCATCGCTTCAGCCGGGACAGGTGGTCCTTGTATCTCAAACTTGAGTGGCGTGTTTCGCCCGCGTTTGCTGGTCCCAGGATAATTCCTCAAAGAGCGTGCCGGCCGCGATCCAAAGGGACTCAGATCAATCAAGGCGGGTTCCGGAGGAGAAAACCAACAAAACACGGCCAGACCCTGTCGGCACGGTCCTGTCGGCACGGTTGTTGGCGAGAGTGGATGGGAACCCGGCCTTGACCGTCCGACCTGTCGGGCTATCGTCTTCGCCATGACCAAGCTTGCTGACATCGAAGTTGCGGCGCTCCGTCTGCCTGACAAGGAACGGTTCCACCTCGCCGACAAACTCCTTGGCAGCTTGCCGCCACCGCCTGCCGCAAGCGAACCCGATGAAATTCTGGCCGAAGCTCTTCGCCGTGAGGCCGAGTTGGAATCCGGCCAGGTGAAGCCCCTCTCCGAGGACGCGTTCTGGGCCGGAGTGCGCCGCAAGCGCGCATGAGGCTGGAATTTCACGCTGCAGTCCAAGGGGATTTCAACGACGCTCTCGCTTACTACGAGAGCAAGGCGGGCGGGAATGTCGCAGATCGCTTCGAAGCTGCATTCCGTGCGAGCGTCGCTGCCGTCAAAATCGGTCCGACTCGTTTTCCGTTTTATCAGGGCAGCCCGTTATTCCGTCGCGTTCGGTTGAAACACTTTCCCTACGTCATCGTCTATCGGGAAACCTCCATCTTCATCCGTATTATTCTGCTGAAAAACGAACGCCGTCATCCGCTCTACGAGATGCAACGCTGGTAACCACCGGTCCAGCCATCCCCGGCAGTGGGTGAAACGTTCTCGACTTAGTTTTTGGCTTCCGCCTGCTCCAGAGAAAAAAACTAACAAAACACGGCCAGACCCCCTCGGCATTCCCCCAGCCGGGACAGGTGGTTTTCGTGGCTCAAGCCTGAGCGCCGTGTTTCGCCCGCGTTTGCTGGTTCAAGGATAATTCCTGAAAGCGGGCGCCGGCCGCGATCCAAAGGGACGCGGATCAATCAATCAAGACGGGTTCCGGAGGAGAAAACTAACAAAACACGGCCAGACCCCGTTGGCACTCTCCCAGCCAGGACGGGAGGTCCTCGTATCTCAAAGTTGAGTGGCGTGTTTCGCCCGCGTTTGCTGATCCAAGGATAATTCCTGAAAGCGGGCGCCGGCCGCGATCCAAAGGGACGCAGATCAATCAATCAAGACGGGTTCCGGAGGAGAAAACTAACAAAACACGGCCAGACCCCGTCGGCACTCTGGGTTCCGGAGGAGAAAACTAACAAAACACGGCCAGACCCCGTCGGCACTCTCCCTACCCGTCGGCACTCTCGGGTGATCGAAGTCAGTCTGGGCAGAGTATCGAACCAAACTCAGTGAGATTGCTCGATTCTTTTACTGTATGCCTCACCTAATGCTTAATCGAACAGGCAATAACAAAAAATCCGATCCCAGCAAAGATGCCGTGCAGGTATAATAATGAAAGCTGGGCACAAAACAGTCGAACATGTGTTTTGTCACCGTCGAGCCCATCGGTTTTAGATCTCTTGTACCCACGGTTCATCATCCACGAAAGCGGCCACCAGAAGGGCTGGGCGATTTCGTGAAAAAGCTGGTCGGGAGGAATGGTCATATTGTCCATTAACGCTCGTCCGTCTTTCGACGCCAACAAAGCTTCGAGATCTTTAGCAATTGAGACACCTTTCGTTACCGCCATTCCGAATTGTTTGCTTATGGCGCCAGCCACCAGTGAAGTAGTGAAGAATATAAGACTCCAGCGCAGCCCTTCAGCACTCACAAGCTTTCCCATTGAATCAAGATTACAGATGAAGAGGCCGGCAATTGCGGCAATCGCCGTCAAGGTCCAGGTCGTCGATTGCTCCATAGTCTCACTCAGTGCGAGGATATTTCGCCAAAGGATTTTCTTAAATACGCTTTCGGGAGGGAATAACGAGGTAGGTTGAACATCCATATGCGGAGTGTCGTGCCAACGATTACTATCTGCAAACGCAAATCGCTTTATGGATTTAACGGTACGCTGGCGGCTGAGGCTTCGCACTCGGAGCGCGCGGATAAACTCAAGGGAATTGTTGGTGAATTGCTGCTCATGGCTCGTCGGGGACGACTCGCCCCACCTAAAACAAAAGGCCGGCGGAAATTAATCCGCCGGCCTTGGTGCGATTGGAAACTGAACTCAGGCGCCGAGGGTGACCTCGACCTTCACGGCGGTGCGGCCGTCGGTGGAGAGCGGGATGACGTTGCCGACAATCTTCTTGCCGTCGACGACGAGGGATTTGACGCCCTTCGATTTGCTCTTCGGGTTCGTGACCTCGATGCTGTAGGTGACGCCGCGGAATTTGCGCGAGACAGAAAACCCTTTCCACTTCTTCGGAATGCACGGATCGATGCGCAAGCCGGTGTAATCCGGCTGGACGCCGAGGATAGACTGGCTGGCGACGACGAATGACCATGCGCCGGTGCCGGTGAGCCAGGAGTTTTTGCCTTCGCCGGGCGTCGGCGAGAACTGCGAGGCGGTCATCTGCGCGTAGACGTACGGCTCGGAGCGATACTTGTCGTGGTCCTTCTTCGCGGAAGGGCAGATGCTGAGGTAGTACTCGAGGGCTTTCTCGCCTTCGCCAAACATCGTCCAACCGATGTGAATCCACGTGTTGTTGTGGGAGAACACGCCGGCGTTTTCCTTGTAGCCCGGAGGATAGCTGGAAACTTCGCCGAGTTCGGAGTGATAGGTCGAGTATGGCGGATACTGGAGCGCGCAACCGTGCTCGGGCGTGTAGAGATATTTGTCGACGGCTTGGAGGGCTTTCTTGGCGCGACCGTTGTTTTGGCCGGCACCGCCGAGGACGCACCATGCCTGGCTCTCGATGTAGATTTTGCCTTCCTTGCAAACCTTCGAACCGATCGGATTGCTTTGGGCGTCGAACGCGCGGGTGTACCACGCGCCATCCCAAGCCTGCTCTTCCACCGTCTTGAGCATGTCGTCGTAGTGGCCTTGGATGCGGGCAGCGTCCTGCGCCTGACCCATGAAATTGTACAACTTCACGAGATCACGCGTGGCGTAGAGGAAGAGGCCGGCGATCATGACGGACTCGGCCTTCGAGCCGGCGATATCGCCGGCGGTTTGGAAGGACTCGTTCGGCTCCTTGGAATGGCAGTTCAGATTGAGGCAGTCGTTCCAGTCGGCGTGGCCGATGAGCGGCAGCGCGTGTGGCCCGCGGTTGTTGAGCGTGTATTGGATCGACGTCTCGATGTGGTGGAGGAGCGTGTCTTTCGAGCCGGGCTTGTCGGCGTAACCGCACGGTTCGTTGAGAATCGTGAGA
>JANYCF010000023.1 GCA_025360455.1 Opitutaceae bacterium
AACATCGACCGGCTACGGCCTCAGCCGGTCAATCTGATCGCAGCACGTCCGAAACCTACGACGACAACGGCCACCTTTTACGATGAAAGCGTGGAAAAATGCCCGAAAATCCTACGACGTCAATCACGGCCCGTTCTACGACGTCAATTTGAGCGGGAACAGGTAACCAATACGACGTAGCCCCTGTGCCAACTACGACGGAATGTCAGAGGCACCCGGGGCGACGCTTACGTTTCTCTCATGCTGCCAGACTTTGAATCGCGCCGATCAGGCGATGGACATTTTCCGGGGCGATTCGATCAGTGATGATGGTCCGGGGGAAATGCCGGGCGAAATCCAGATGCACGCCCGTCTCGGAGCCGGGCCGGATGATATCGTGAACGAAGTCCATGCCCCCTCGCGGTTTGATCCAGTGATAGTACAAATCGGGATCTTCGGATTCGAGGACGATGTCGAATTTCAGCATCACCGTGCAAAACAGCGTCAAATCACGGTAAGAGGCGAACCACGTGGGCGGGCACGTTAATTGATCTCGGATGAGAAGCGTCATGAGAATCCTTTCTCGCAGGTGCTGGGCCAAATCCTTGGCGATTAATGAGTCG
Organism: Opitutaceae bacterium; assembly: GCA_025360455.1. GTDB lineage: Bacteria > Verrucomicrobiota > Verrucomicrobiia > Opitutales > Opitutaceae > Didemnitutus. Next base: position 603 of record JANYCF010000023.1, read on the forward strand.
GTTTTGGTTAACGAAATTTTAGTTGTGACGGCGTGGTAGCTGTACCTGTATATCGGCACATATTCCCATGAATTCAGCTCGTTCTCCTGTCCTCCTCGTGATCCGTGATGGTTGGGGTAAAAACCCTGATCCGTCCCACGATAAATTTAATGCCGTCTTCCAGGCCAAGAAGCAGTGTGACGATGGGTTGCACGCGAAATATCCCCACACGCTCGTGGCGGCCAGCGGCTTGGATGTGGGCCTGCCAGACGGTCAGATGGGCAACTCGGAAGTCGGCCATGAGAACATCGGCGCCGGCCGGATCGTGGACCAGGAGCTGGTGCGGTTGAATAAACTTTTCACCGACAAACAACTCGCGACCAATCCCGTCTGGCACGCGGCCGTGGCGCGGGTGAAAGCCTCGCCTGCGGCCAAACTGCACTTGATGGGCATTGTCTCCGATGGCGGCGTGCACGGCATGCTGGAGCATCTCTACGGTATTCTGCGGCAGGCGAAGGAGGACGGTCTCACTTCTTCGCAGGTTTTTATTCACGGCTTCACTGATGGCCGCGATACTGCGCCACAGAGTGGGCTGGGTTATATCAAGCAGGTCGAGGCGAAGTGCCGCGAGATTGGCGTGGGCCAGATTGCCACGATCTGCGGCCGCTTCTGGGCGATGGATCGCGATAATCGCTGGGAGCGCGTGCAGAAAGCTTACGATATGCTGAGCGGTCGCAAAGCGGTCGCCACAGCCAACAGCGCAGCCGAAGCGATCCAGCATTACTATGATAATCCGCTGAGCCCAACGCAGAATGGCGATGAGTTCGTGCCCGCAACGTGGATCGTCGGCGCCGACGGCAAACCACTCGCGACGTTCGCCAATGGCGATGCGGTGCTGTTCTATAATTATCGGGGTGATCGTCCGCGCGAGATCACCAAGGCATTTGTGATCGATGGCTTCAAGGAGTTCGACCGCGGTGCCAAGCTCGATCTCTACTACGCGACGATGACGGAGTACGAGGTCGGTCTGCCGGTTCATGTGATTTCCGGCAAGCCCGAGAAGCTAAAAAACATTCTTGGCGAAGTCGTGAGCAACGCCGGCATCGGCCAGTTCCGCTGCGCGGAGACGGAGAAGAATCCTCATGTGACGTTCTTCTTTAATAATTACCGCAGCGAGCCGTTCCCCGGTGAAGACCGCGCCTGCCCGGCCAGCCCGAAGGTGGCGACGTACGATATGCAGCCGGAGATGTCGGCACCGGCAGTGACCGCTGCCGCCAAGGCCGCGATTCTCTCCGGCAAGTACGGCCTCGTGGTCGTCAACTACGCGAACCCTGACATGGTGGGCCATACCGGTTCGTTGCCTGCGGCGATCAAAGCTGTCGAGGCCACCGATCTAGGCGTGGGTGAATTGCTCGCGGCCATCGCGCAGAAAAACGGCAAGGCGCTGATTTGTGCGGATCATGGTAATTGCGAGCAGATGTGGGATCCGCTGACGAACAGCCCGCACACGTCGCACACGCTTAATCTCGTGGAGGTTTTCGTGGTGGGCGAGGGCCTCGTCGCCGGGAAAACCAAAATGCGCAGTGGCGGCCGCCTCGCCGATCTCGCCCCGACGATCCTTTACCTCATGGGCTTGCCGAAGCCGGTGGAGATGACGGGGGCGAGTTTGGTGGTGGGGTGAGGGTGAGGGCGGGTGGTCGTATCGTTCCGAGGTAGGGCGCGTTATCCCTAACGCGCCGCGAACGTGATGCGGGCTAGCGCCAGCGCATACGGATATTCGAAGGCCGGCGGCTTAGGGATAAGCCGCCTACCTTTAGGTGTTAATGTACGTTGTCCGAAATGGGATTTTATTCATCCTTCAGAGCATGAATCCACTGCGGCCTGAGGTTTTGCCGATCGTTGGGACTGAATGGGCTTTGCCGGTTCGTCAGCGGTTGTATCATAGTGTACCGACATGGGTGGACGAAAGTGCCGTATATTTTGTCACGGTCTGTTGTGCGCAACGTGGGGGAAACCAGCTAAATCAGGTTGAAACTTTTGCCGCTATGACTGCCGCACTTGAATACTATGTGATTTCAGGAAGATGGTGGGTGGAAGTGTTTCTGGCTATGCCCGATCATTGGCATGCGCTGATTTCATTTCCACGCGACGAGAACATGACTGATGTCCTGAAGGATTGGAAACGCTATGTCGCAAAACGTGCAGGAGTGAAGTGGCAGGATGGATTCTTTGAGCACCGACTTCGTACGCAGGAAAGTGCGGAGGAGAAGTGGCACTATATTGAGCAGAATCCGGTGAGAAAAGATTTGTGTACGCGAGTTGAGGAATGGCCGTGGGCGTGGGAGGCGAAATGAAATAAAGACGGGCGGCTTAAGGATAAGCCGCCCTACCACCTGCGCGTGGGTTCTGTCTGGGGTAGGCGCGTTATCCTTAACGCGCCGCGAACGTGCTGCGTTACCAAAAGGGCTCTGCGTTGCCCATGGAGGCGATCAAAGACGGCGGCTTAAGGATAAGCCGCCCTACCTTCCAAACAGGAAACGTTTCACACCGCCTTGAAGCTCTTCCATTTTTCCAGCGGCATTGAGGCGAGGGCCATGACGAGGAGATTTCCGGCGACGAAGTAGATTAGGGCGTAAAACGCCGCGTCCATGAAGCCGTAGCTGTGCAGGCCGACGCCGAGCATGTTTGTGCCGAACCAACTCCAGCTCGTGACGATGTTGCCGAACACCGCCATGACCATCAGGCCGCGTTGCTTAATCATGCCCCCGGCGCGCACGTGGAGAATGATGGCGTTCCATATGACAATGATGAGTGCGCCATTTTCCTTGGGGTCCCAGCCCCAAAAGCGGCCCCAGGATTGATCCGCCCAAATGCCACCGAGGACAGTGCCAATGAGACTGAACAACGTGGCGAAGCAGACGATGCCATAGACCATATTTTCGAGCATCTTGGCGTTGGTTTCCGCACCCTTCCTGCCGATCGCAGCCGCGGCCCCCGCGATTGGCGATACGTGGGCGAAGTTAGCCACATCGGTCTCAGTCGGTGCCTTCGAAAGCCACGTGCTGAAAAGGCCGAGGAAAATATAGATCAGGGCGAGGAAACCGGCGAGGAAGGTGGCGGCGTAGCCGAGCGTCACGACCACGACATGGGTGGCCAACCAGATATTGGTATCGAGCACGGCGCTCATCATTTCCATCGTGTCGCCACTGAGCGATAAGTGGTGGGCGATCAACAGGGCGACGAAACCGACGATGCCGGCCGCAGCGGAACCGACGCCATTGCGAAAAGTTCTTTCGAGAATCAGGCACAAACCGACTGCGCCCCAGCCGACGAAGAGGGCGGAGGAATAGAGATTGGTGACCGGGGGACGGTCACCGATCCACATGCGCGTGATGATGCCGGCGGTGGTGGCGATGAACGCGATCAAGAGAAGCCAGAAGGCAATTCGACTGAGCGTCTGTGGCCATTTGAGCCAAGAAAAAATCGCCAGGAGGAATACCCAAACGTAAAGCGTCATGCTGCGATAAAACGGTTCGGCATAGTTGAAGCGCAGTTCGACATCGCTTTTCTTTATTTCAGCCGGGAAGCGGGCGGTGAGTTGTTCATGCATTTCGCCCACGATGCGATTGAAGGTGGTGGCATCACCGGAGCGCCAAGCGGCGCCGAGCCGGGCGTAGTTCATGATGGTGGCGTTGATCTTGGTGGTGCCGAAAGATTCCATCAGAGCGGTGCCGGCGGAACGCCAGTGCTCGGGGTTGGGGTCGCCGGCATCGGGTGGGACGAGGCGGAGGTTGCCCATCTGCTCCATGTAGGTGAAACGATCAGCCATTTCCTTCATCGCTTTTACCGCAGCTTCGTCGTGGGGCTGATTATCTTTCTTGGCGAGAATGGCGCGAATACCGGTGGGTAAGGCTTGCTCAAAGATCACGAGCTCTTGGGCAAAATCGGGTGAATCGGGCACCTGCACGGCGGTCTTCAGTTGCAGGTAAAGCATGATGTGATTGCGGACATTCAGGAGCTGCCGCTGGAAGGCGGAGCGGAGTTGAGCGTCAACGCCGTCGGCGAGCCGCGCTTGGCGATCGAGCTCTTCGAGTTTTGGCCGGAGCTGATGGTAGGAGAAGCGGGACCGGGTTTTGGGAATGAAATCGAGTACGGCTAAAATGCTTTTGGCGGTGCTCTCGTATTTGATGCGGGTGTCTTCTTCGGTGATGCCGACTAGCGATAGCACTTCGGGAGAATCGATTTTGATGGTCGGGTAGGTGTCTGCCTTGGCGGGGGCGAAGAGCACATCGGCGAGCCACTCGATGGGGGTGGCAACTAAGGGTTCGCTGATCTCGGGGGTACTGACGCGCTGGCGATTTTGGAGAACGAGGAGCGAAGTGCGGGCGACGGTGTCGAGGGGTTTGATACGGCCGTTGACGAGTACGGGCACGCGACCGAAACCGGTGAGATCGAACTCGGTTTTGTTCTTCGGCGGAATCAGGGCGGAGCCGAGATAGAGCAGGCCGACGGCGAAGACGATGAGAGGAAGAAACTTTTTCATGTTGAGGCGTGGATGGCTCGAAGAGATAAGGCGAAGATTTTGCCACAGAGGAAAGGCAGGAGGGGCACAGAGGTCACAGAGTAAGGCAAGGGTGAGCTAATTATCCTGATTGGTTGCGTCGGTTGGTTTCTTTGTGGCCTCTGTGAGTCTCATTCGGTCTCTGTGTCGAAAATCAGGCTGCCGTGGTGGCTGCGTTGCGTTTGTTGATGAAACTGAAGAGGGTGATGCCGAATTGAATCAGGAGGCCGAGGCCCATCATGATACAGGCAATGTAGGGGAGGAGCCAGCCCGGGTTGCTCACGACTTGGAAGGCGGACATCTGGCTGGCGGCGTTCATCTGGTATTGATAAAAAGTCTTACCGCCGAAACGCAGCGGGTTGTTCATGTAGATCGTCGTCTCGCGGTCTTCCTTGCCATCGTCGCTTTTGACGCGGATCTTGCTGGCGAAATTTTTGGCAATCTCCGTGCCGGGATAAACGTCGTGGGTGACCTTAATCAGGTTGATGGAAAACGGCTGGTAGTAGCGTTTGATTCGGAGGGCGATGGACCAGGTGTGACCGTTCACACTGAAAGTTTGCGGGGCGCCGAGCTGGGGTGAGACGAGCCAAGTACCGAGCGGTCCCTCGGAGCCGGTGAGTTCGACATAAGCGCCGGGTTGGTTTTTCTCGTCGGGTTTGTAGGTCATGGGCACCGGGATCATCAGGACGCGACTGCCCATGCCGGCGACGGGGGATTCGGGATTGGTGGCAACGGTGGCGTCACGCATCGAGAGATTCACGTTGGGATAAAACTCTTTCACGCGAACCAAGAAGGGGAGCTTCGGGTGTTGCAGTGACGTTTTGTCGGCGAGGACGGCTTCGGGGATGGCGACTACTTCATCGTAGTCGGCGTTGGTTTTATCGATCAGCACGAGTTCGTGGTCGCGAAAACTTTCCGAATATTTCATGGTCTCGCCTTCGAGGAGTTGCATGACGCTGTCTTTTTGCAGGAGGCCGGAGATGAGTTCGCCGAGGAGGAGCAAGATGACGCCGGAGTGGGCGAGTTGGATGCCGGTTTTTTTCCAGGTGAGTTTGAAACGATAAATATGGGCGGCGATGAGGTTGATCAGGAGGAAGCCGCCGATAGTGTAACCGCCGGGAAAGATCGGGAAGGAGAAGTCCCCGGTGTTCTGCATGACGACAAAACTATGAAACCATTTTTGCTGGATCACCCAGATGCCGAGATGCACTTGGTCCAGCGTCGCGATGAAAACCAAAATCAGCGAGAGCAGGAGCAGTACCACGGTGAGCTGCAGGGAGACGAAGAAATTACGCACGGAGCGAACGGTGGCGTTCATCTTACTTGTTCTCCTTTACCGTGTGGAGAAATTCCGTGAACGCGGCTTTTTGGCCGGTGACGAGGGCGTCGGGTCCGGTGAGTTTAAAGAACCAGCTGTTGCCGCCGTAGGGGATAATGGCGCCGAGGAGGCGACTGCCGTTGCCTGCATAATCCACGAGGATGAATGACAGGCCGTTGGCTTCGAATTTCTCGACGGCTTGCGTTACTTCATCCGCAGAGGCCGGAGCCAGGCCGACTTGGCCGCGCCAACGATTGAGGTTCGCCTCGAGTCCGCCGGTGGCGCCGGGGAAGGCGGTGATGGAGAGATCGGCTTCGACGCCGTCGCCTTTGATGGAGAAACTGCCTTTACGCATCGAACCGAGGGCCTTTGGGGTCCAGTGAGAGGGAGCAGTCCAAGTGAGCGCGGAGCCGCTGGCGGTCGGTACGGCGGTGCTGGCCATGTCGGTGCCGGCTGGTGCAGCAGCGCTACCTCCACCGATCGGCGGATGATCAGCAGGCAGAGCACCCGATGGTGCGGCCGCAGGCGGAGGCGCCGGGGCGGCCTCTTTGGGCGTGCGATAGCTGCTGATTTCCCGGTCGCGGCAACCTGCCGCAACGAGAGCGAATATAACCAGCGTGGAGATGGTAAGACGGCGTGTCGTCATAGCATGAAACGAGAAGACATTCGCGACGGGGCGCAACACCAAGGTGCGTTTCCTATAGACAAGGCCTAGCAAATGGCAAAATACGCCCGGTGGGACCGGCGTTAGATTTCGTAGGTCAAGGCGGGGCGCAAGGCGCAGGTTTTCCCGGTAGACTCGACGGCCAAGGCACAAATATCGTCGTCGAAATCGATGCGCCCGGTGAAAATGACGACGGCTTTGACCAAAAGTTGGATCAATTCTATGCCGGGCACGCCGATATTCTGGGCGATGAGTTCACGGAGGTGCTTTTCGCCAAATTGGGCGCCGGTGGTGTCACTGGCCTCGAACAGGCCGTCGGTATAACCGAGCAGGGTGTCACCGGCGTGAAATTCGATCAGGTGGGACGAGTAGGGGAAAGCATCGATCAAGCCGGCGGCGGGTTCCGGATCGGCGATGAGCAGTGAGGTGACGGATTTATCCGCATTGCGCAGGATGAGCGGGGCGGGATGTCCGGCGTTGGCGTAAGTGAGCGTGCCGGCGGCGGTATCGATGATGGCGTAGAAGGCCGTGGCGAAAACGGGTTGACCCGTTTGCTGGACGATCGGCATGAGACAATTATTGATCTCGGTTAAAACGTGGGCGGGAACGGTGGTGCGTGGGGCGCACTCTTCCACCGCTCCGCGGATGAGGGCGGTGAGCAGGCCGGCGCGCACACCGTGGCCCATCACATCACAGATTAGCACGCCGCACCGGGTGTCGGAGATCGTGATGATATCAAAAAAGTCTCCCCCGAGTGTCGCGGCAGGCACGTAGCAGTGGGCGAAGCGGAGTTCGCTGGCCTCGGTCGGCACGCCGCTGGGGAAGACCGGATATTCCTTGGGAAAAAAGGCCTCCTGGATCTGGCGGGCCATGCGCAGATCGGTCTCCATTTCGGTGGTGCGGCGCTGGAGTTCCTGCTCGGTGCGCTTCAGCGTGGTGATGTCGTGGCTGATGCCGACCAAGCCGACGATGCTATGGTTGACGTCGCGGAGCGGCACTTTGCTGGTGAGCGACCAGAGGGTTTGCCCTTCGGGGCCGAAATCGGATTTTTCCTGACTAATGATGGGCGTACCACTGCGCAGGACTTGTTGGTCGTCGGCCATGGCCTGAACGCCGCGCTCGCTGGGAAAAAAATCCAACGTGGTGTGGCCCCGGGCATCCTCTTGGCGGGCGACGCCGAGCAAACGGAGGTGGGCGAGATTGTTGATGAGGAAACGCGAGGTGGCATCTTTGACGAAGATGCGGCTGGGGAGCTGATCGATAATGGTGCGCAGGAGATTTCGTTCTTCGGTGAGCTTCGCTTCGGCTAACTTGGCTGCGGTGATATCACGGGAGATGCCGAAGGTGCCGATGATTTTTCCAGTGGTGTCGCGCCAAGGGAGTTTGGTGGCCGAGACCCAGGCTTGGGTCCCGTCGCGGATGGTGAGGTGCTCCTCCTTACTGATGAGCGATTGGCCGGTGCGGATGATGGCTTGTTCGTCTGCCAAGGCGACCTCGGCGTGTTCGCGAGGGAAATAATCAAAGTCGGTTTTTCCGATGCAATCGTCCGGGGAGGTGGCGCCGAGGAGCTTTGCTTGGGCGGTACTGGTACACACAAAGCGGCTGTTGAGGTCCTTAAAATAAATTCGGTCAGGCACGGTCTCCAATAAAACGCGTAGAACGGAGGCGGCGAGAGACTCGCTGGAATAGGCTGGATTATGGGAATCGGCGTGGGGCGCGCTCATGGGAAACAGGAAATTGGCGATTACGGGGGCGACAGGCAATCTTGGTTCTTAGGGAAATTGATCCATTGTGCCCGAAGTGTGTTCGCAATAATTGAGCAGAGGGCTGATTTTTCCGGGGCTTATGGCTTATAAATAGCATTCCCACCGCTCAGGAGGCGGGGAGATTAGGCAGGGAAGTTGGCGCTGAAAAAAGCCTTTCCCTTCATCGGCAACACTGGCTTGAATTGTAGTGATTTGTCGGGAGAAAAGCACTCCTCATGCCATGTATTCCGGCCGCACCACCCCTTGGATTGGGAGCCAATTCATCGAAAATCACTAAACTAAGCTAAGTTTGGTCCGATGAAATCCTTGCCAACAACCTGTGGTGCCCCTACATCCTCAATTTGCCATGACTTTGTCTGCTCGTATGTCGCTCACGCACATAATCGTGAAAGTAAGCATGGGCTTACTCTTATTTTGCACGATCTGGGGGTTGGCTGTGGCACAAGCCGTGCCTGAGTCAGCCTATGCGGCAACCCCGGCGGATTTGCAGGTGAAATTCACCCTTAAGAACGCGGGCAATAACAGCATGGTCGGTAATCCGGATATTCCGGTGATTATTTCTGTCATCCTTACCAATAAAACCTTGGAGCCAATGAATGTTTTTGTGACTCGCTATTTAAGTGAAGATGACAGCGATCCTCAGGCTTACCCCTTGGGTTGTGCGGTACGGATCACGGATGCGAAGGGGACGCCTCTCTTGCAAAACAAGGATCATCCCGATGGTTATTGGAGTGCGCTAAAACCTGATCCGGCCGTGGCCAGTGCTTACACCACGGATTCGCGCAATCACTTCGATGTGCCGCCGAATGAAAGAAGGGCATTCAATGTTCCGGTCGCCGCGCTGTTGGAGGGCGGTGGTGCCGCCGGCGCTTGGCCGGTCGTCGGCGGGAAATTCGTTCCCGGTGCCTATAAATTTAAATTTCGCTGGGCGGGTCAGGAATCCCCGGAATACACGCTGACGATTTTGGCCAATTAATTCTTCGTGGTTTTTTGCGCGATCTAGGCCTGAGACCGTGGGTTGCAACCCAAGCGGCTGCGTTAGGGCCGCTGGGTTGGGATAATTTCTCGTGACATCTTTCGACTGAGAAGACGGAAACGAATCATTCGCTTAATTATTAAACCGGAAGAGGGCGACGTCGCCGTCTTTGAAAATATACTCTTTCCCTTCAAGCCGGTATTTGCCGGCTTCACGGGCGGCGGCCACGCTGCCGAGGCGGGTGAGATCATCGTAGGAGACGATTTCGGCCTTGATGAAACCTTTTTCAAAATCGGTGTGGATCACGCCGGCGGCTTGTGGCGCTTTCCACCCTTTCACGATGGTCCAGCAGCGAACCTCTTTTTCGCCGGCGGTGAAATACGTCATCAGGCCGAGCAAATTGTACGTGCCTTTGATCAGGGAGGAGACGCCGGAATCATCGACGCCGAGGTCCTTCAAAAACGCTTTCGCTTCCTCCGGGGGAAGATCGATGAGCTCGGATTCGATCTTGGCGCTGATGGGCACATAGGCGGCGTCGTGGTGAGTGCGGACGAATTCGGCGACTTGTTTGACGAAGGGATTTTGCTCGGCCGTGGCGAGGTCGGACTCGGCGACGTTGCACGCGAAGAGCACGGGCTTGGCGGTGAGAAGTTGAAAAAGCTTCATCAACACGATTTCTTCGGGCGTCGCGGGCAAGGTGTTCGCGGTCTTGCCGGAGTTGAGGTGTGGTTCCAGTTTGGTGAGGAGTGCGAGTTCGATGATGGCTTCCTTGTCACCAGACTTGGCGTTCTTCTGCGTCTTGGTGATGCGCTTGGCCACGGCTTCGAGATCGGAGAGCACGAGTTCGGTGGTGATGACCTCGATGTCGCGCACGGGATCGACTTTGCCCATGGTGTGGATGATATCGTTGTCTTCAAAACAACGGACGACTTGCACGATGGCATCGACCTCGCGGATGGTGGCGAGAAATTGATTGCCCAGCCCTTCGCCCTTGCTGGCGCCGGCGACGAGACCGGCGATATCGACGAACTCGATAGCGGCTGGCACCACGACATTGGTTTTGGCGATGGCTTTCAGGATATAGGCGCGTTCATCGGGCACGATCACGACGCCCACGTTGGGGTCGATGGTGCAGAACGGATAATTGGCCGCTTCCGCTTTTCGGGAGCGGGTGAGGGCGTTGAAGAGAGTTGATTTGCCCACGTTGGGCAGTCCGACGATGCCAGCTTTAAGCATAAGAACATAAAACGTCCCGCACCATGCCGGAGCGGTCAACGGCAAATGCGGTCGGGCAAAAACTGTTTTGGTGAATTTCGGGTTGCGGGACAGACCATGGAGAGGGAAAGGTGGAGGCGATGAGATACCCCTGCCTTGTTCACCGGTTCCTATGCGGAATACTCGTCGTTGGGGCGGCGGGAGTATTATCGGCGGCCTTGCCCGAGCGGAAAACGTTCCAGTTTGGTGAGTTCACCATCGAGGCGTCGGCGGGCGATGACGCCTATGTTGAGGCGCTTGCCCTGCGGTTGGTGGACTGTAAGTTGCCGGCTGAACCCGCCTTGGCACCGGTCAAATTGACTGTGGGTGGGCTGGCACTGCGACGGGATTATTTTCTCGGCAAAGTCTCGGGCTTTTTGGGTTTGGCCAAACCGACCGCGAGTATGGAATCCGCCTATGATGGGTTTGTGCTGCGGCATAAAACACTGGGTGAGGGCGCGCCGATCACCTTGCCCCGGCATTTTGTGCTCTGGCGTCAGTCCGAAATTATCTCACGGATTGATGCGGGCGAAAGGGTGGAAGGGTTCCGCAAGGAAGGTATCGACGAGGTGAATTACTTCTATGATTTAAATCTTGGTCCCGCTCCGGGTGAGGCGGGGGATAAATTTATTTGTCCGATCAAGATTGCGGTCGAGCCGGGCAAGACTCCGGCAGCAGACGTGGCTGATGGACTGGAGGCGAGTCTCTCTCATTCAATCACGGTATTGCGTGATTACCGGCGTCATGCCGAATATCATGCGGTGTTTGTGCTTTTACATGAAACTGCAAAAGCGGGAGTCACCTCCTACCTCACGAGCATGGATCGATGTTGGTTTTGCAACGGCCTGGCTAATTATGCGGCGTGGAAAGTGATTGAAGCCGAAGTCGGTGTTGTGGAAACCCGAGCGTATTATGACTTGGCGGCGGCCTTGAAACGCTACGCCAGCGAGGCGCCCCAGATCGATCTGGCGACTTGGCTGGCGGTGGAAAATCAAGATCAACTCCAGTATTCCGAAAAACTTGATACGGCGAACCAGGCTTTCGCAACCCAGGTCATTGCCGACGTCTGCGCAAAACAGGGCAAAAGCGTACTGCCAAAACTGTTGGGCGAAATTGGCAAAACTAAGAAAGAAAAGGCGACGATGGATACGGTCTACCGGGCCTATAAAAGACTGACAAATGAGGATCTGCGCTCGTATTTACCCAAGTCATGAAGCGCACGTTGATCTACGCCGGCGCCCTCAATCCAAGCGTGGGCGGGTGGAAATTCCTGAGATCGGCGGGGCGGAGATTTCACTCTTGACGCTCTATGGGCCAAAAGTAGGGCTATCCGTTCAAATTTTTCACCCATGAGAGACGAATACCTGAAGGACGCCCAGAAAATCATCCCGGATCCGAATATCCTGATCAATGTGATATCGCGCCGGGTTAAACAACTCCGCCGAGGCAGCCGTCCTCTCGTGGAATCACTCGAAAAACTGAGCCCTGAAGACATCGCCATGCGCGAAGTCATCGAAGGCAAGATCAGTTACGAGCTCATGGTCACCCCTTAAGCGGTCGGCCTATTATGTTTTTAAAAGAGGCGTGGCCTGCTGGCCGCGCTTCTTTTGTTTGCCGACGGCGTATTCGTCCCGCATGAGTTAACCGTCCTTATGTCCGCCAAGGTCCTAGATTCCTCCCGTTACACCGAGCTGCGCAACCCGAAGGCGCTGCGGGATTACTTCGTGCATGATAAGTTCGAGGCAGGAATCAAATTGGTGGGCACAGAGGTGAAATCAATCCGCGCGGGCAAGGCCCAGATTTCGGATGCGTTCGCCCGGTTGGAAAAAGGCGGGGTGTGGCTGTATGGCGCCTATATTGAGGAGTATTCGCATGGCGGAGTTTCTCAGCATGCGCCGCGGCGTCCGCGCCTCCTGTTGTTGCACGCGAATGAAATCCGCAAACTCACGCAACAAGTCGAGACCGGCGGTCGCTCGATTGTAGCGCTACGCATGTATTTTAAAGAAGCGCTCGTGAAAGTCGAAATTGCCACGGCCTCCGGCAAGAAGCAGTATGACAAGCGCGACGACCTGAAGAAACGCGAATTAAACCTGGAAGCCCGACGCGCCATGCGTCCCCGCTGATGAAAAATAAAATCCCCCGTCCCTCCCGTCAAATTAACCAAGTCACGGTCCGCGTGCCGGGCAGTACTTCGAATTGTGGGGCCGGTTTTGATACGCTCGGCTTGGCCCTGACGGTTTATAATTTCGTGACGCTCACCCGCGGGGACTGGAGCGGTGCTCGTCCCGCGCGATTAAGTGATGCTGCTGGCATCGACATGGCGAATGAAGCCGCTCGGCTGTTTTTCGTGCGCGCCGGAGTGGAGGAGATCGGTTTCACTTTTCATATCGAAGGCGATGTGCCGATGTCGCGGGGTTTGGGCTCCAGCGTCACGCTGCGTGCCGGAGTGGTGGCGGGACTCAATGAACTTGCGGCGGCCAAACTGACGAAGGAAGACATGTGTTCACTCGTCACCCAACTTGAAGGACACCCCGATAACGCGACGCCGGCGGTCATCGGCGGCTTCGTGGTGGCGCGTTGTGATCCGCACACGGGCGAGCTGTCGGGCGTAGTACGCAAAGCGATCGGCAAGGAGCTGTGCTTTGTGGTCGTTTCCCCGGAGCAGGAGTTGGAGACGAAGAAGGCTCGGGGGATTTTGCCCAAAGAGCTGCCCTATTTTGATGCGATTAAAAGTGTGAACAGCGCGGCTTACGTGGTGGCGGTCATCCTGTCCGGCGAGTATGAGCGATTGCGTCATGCGGTGTGCGATTATCTCCACGAACCTTATCGGTTGCCTTTGATTCCGGGGGCGAGCGCGGCCATTCAAGCGGGTGTTTCAGCGGGTGCACTCACTGGCTGGCTGAGCGGGAGTGGGTCCAGTGTGCTCTGCGTGACGGATAATCGAAATTCGGCGAAAGTCGGGAAAGCGATGGCAACGGCGTTTGCTGGGCATAAAATCAAGAGCCGGATATTTTCACTGCACGCCGAAAACGCCGGACTGAAAATCATGGCGCGCAAGCGCTGAGTGAGTAGGGCCGAGATTTGGCGCGCGAACTGAAATCCGCAGGGTGAGGTCACTCCACCCACCGCAAAGCCAAGAGAGTTAACCGAGTGCAGTTTTAACCCAGTGAAGCTGCGTTGCCTTTCAGCTCCGCTCTCGGCCCTGAGCTTTTCGAACGGGGAGCTTTGCGACAACGTCGGCGTCCGAGCGATCTACGCTTTCGCCTGCAGCTCAAGTGCGCTGCGAAATTTCTGAAGCAACGCCAGTCGGACGGAATGTATTTCGCGTGCGACTCGTCGCGGCCCGATGAACTAAATCGACGGAATGTGCCGCCGGTCGGCGGCGTGGCGCAAATCGGTTACTGGCCGTTGCGAGTCATCGGAAACGGTGGGGTGGAGCCATTCCAATACTGGGAGATGTGTTCGGCCAAAATAGTCCATTTGAATGGCTTTCTGATGACCACTTTTAGGTTGGGGACTTTAGCGAGCTGCTGTTCGGTGAAATTTCCTTCATGGGCGGTGATCATCACGGCGGGTACGGAGGGAAGCCGGAGTCTGATTTCAGCGAGCAACTGAAGGCCATCGATCTCCGGCATGTTGTAATCTGTCACGATCAAACCAACATCCAGCGAAGGTAGCGCTTTAAGCGCGGCAGAGGCATGACTAAAACTATGCACGGGGCAGGACAGATGGGAGGCCAGTAACTGTTCCAGTAAATCAATGTAGGCTTTTTCATCATCCACCAATATCACGCACTTAGTGGAGTGAGCTCGGGGCAGCGCGGTCATTGAAGGGGCCGTGGTTCCAGTTGTTGCCATATAATTATTTCTAGAAAGGTGTCATCTAGGTGTGGCGGCCAGTGCGGTTAAGAAGATTTACCAAGGGGTTGAGGTGCGCGAGCGAAATCTACCGCTAGGATTGCGCTTTTCATCAATAGCTTACTCTATGAGTCGTATGCTTCATCTCGTGTTATTTCAGCCGCAGATCGCCCCCAACACGGGGAATATCGGTCGGATGTGTGCGGTCACCCGGACGCGACTTCATCTGATCCATCCTTTGGGTTTTGAAATCACGGATAAGAACTTAAAGCGGGCAGGGATGGATTATTGGCAATCGCTGGATGTGCATCAGCATGTCGATTGGCTGGATTTCAAAAGCAGCCCGGTCACGCCTCGCCGGATTTGGCTGTTTACGACTCACGCTGAGCGTACCTTTTGGGATGTCGCGTTTGCCGACGGCGATGGCTTGGTCTTTGGCAACGAAGGAACGGGTGCGCCGGCTTGGTTGCATGATGAGATCGGGGCGGAGCGACGGGTGACAATTCCGCACGCGAACAATGATCTGCGCTCGCTGAACCTTTCCACCGCGGCTGGAGTTGGCTGCTATGAAGCCTTGCGTCAGATTGGCCTGCCTCAGAGTTGACCACCCTTCACGTGCAGTGAATTCGAGGCGTGGGCCAACCCATCTTGGCGCGAATCAATTAAGCTGACTCGCTCGAAATCGTGGGTGAATTCTGACGGGCGGGTGCCGTCAATTGGCATGTGGGGCAGATGCCGAAAAATTCCACGATATGGGAGAGCTGGGTGAAGCCGCGCTCGGTGAGCATGCGCTCCATGCCTTCCACGGAAAAATATTCAACCGGCTCTGATTTCCCGCACACTTTGCAAAGCACGTGGTAGTGGCGTGAGCGGCTGGCGTGGGCGAATTCGTAGAGCCCTGTACCATTATGCTGAAAGCTGCGACGAACGAGCCCGAGTTCCTCGAATGCAGCCAGACAGCGATATACGGTTACCAAATCACATGAACTTTCGTTCAGATCATGATGTAATTGCTCGATCGAAATCGGGGTCTCGCGACGAATGAGTGCCTCTAAAATTGAGATTCGTGGCTTCGTTACACGCATCTGCGCCTGGCGCAAACGAACGCACGCAGCCTCTAAATTGGACACCTCGCTCTTGGGGGGAATTCCGGCTAAGGGGTGGTTCGATTGGGTAGCGGCAATCATCTTTCGAGTATCCCTTGCAAGTGTTTATATAAAAAGCGAGTAAAATTCTCAAAATTGCCGCTGAGCCAATGACCTATGAACCAGTGAACAGGAGGTTTTCTGGCAGAAATACGCAAAGTTTGGCTCGGTGGTAAACTTGCGAGCCTGCTTGATATCGCGTTATTGCGCTGCCTTGCGTGGTGTGCTAACAAGTGCAGTTTATACAAATGCAAGACTTGGAATTCAGCGAGATCGTGGAGTTGATATGTAAGGAAGACGGTCGTTTTGACCGCAAGGCCTACACCTTTATCCGGCAGGCCTTGGATAGCACGGTCAAGGACCTTAAAAAGAAGCAACCTGAGCGCACCGAGAAATCCCAGCATGTGTCCGGGGCCGAGTTACTGCACGGGGTTCGCACCTTCGCCCTCGATCAATACGGCCCCCTCGCCAAAACCGTTCTGAATGGCTGGGGCATCAATCGCTGCAGTGATTTCGGCGATATCGTTTTTAATCTCATCGAATATAACGTCTTTAGCAAAACCGAGAACGACCGTCGCGAAGATTTCGCCGAGGTTTACGACTTTGATGAGGCTTTCGTGAAACCCTTTGCTCCCGCCCGCAAACGTCGCCGTTCCTTGGGCACTGCTTAATTTCCGCTCCCTCTTTTCAATTTCTATTTCATGGCCAAGCCCACTTCTGTCCGTTCCCGCGATCGCGCGCTTCTCGAAAATCTCTGGCGCGAGCCAATCGAACGCTACACTCTGCCCAATGGGCTGAGTGTCCTGCTCAAGCGCGATACTTCCGCCCCTGTGGCTTCGGTGCAGGTGTGGGTGAAGACCGGCAGTATTCATGAAGGGGCGCATCTCGGTGCCGGCCTTTCGCATTACCTCGAGCACATGCTCTTCAAAGGCACGGAGCGTCGGGTCGGCCGTGAGATTTCCGCCACAGTCCAGGCGCACGGCGGCTACATCAACGCGTACACGACTTTTGATCGCACCGTTTATTATATCGATATTCCCGGAGAACACAGCGCGGTGGCGATTGACCTGCTCGCCGATGCCACCCTGCGTTCGACCTTGCCTGCCGATGAAGTGACCAAGGAAAAAGAAGTCATTCTGCGCGAAATCGACATGGGCCTTGATGATCCTGATCAACGCCTCGCGCAGGCGCTGTTTGATACTGCTTTTCGCACGCATCCCTATCGGCAGCCTATCATCGGCCATCGCGATGTCTTCGCCGCCAACACGCACGCCGATCTGCTCGGCTATTATCGCGAACGTTATAGCCCCAGCAACATGGTGCTCGTCATCGCGGGTGATTTTGAACCGGTCACCACTCGGGCGGCTATTGAAGAACATTTCGGGAAAACCCCGCGCCGCCGTCTTGCTCCCGTTCTCGTGTTGGACGAATCACCCCAACTCGCGCGCCGTGATCGCCACCTCTTCGAAGACGTTCAAGTTTCCCGCTGCGGCCTCGGCTGGCAAATTCCCGGGCTCACTCATCCCGACTCGCCGGCCCTCGATATTCTCGCCATGGTGTTGGGTTACGGCGACAGTTCGCTTTTGTGGGATTCCATTCGCGAGAAAGCCCGTCTGGTTCACACCATCGACGCCATGACCTGGAGTCCCGGCACCAGCGGTCTGTTCTATGTTTCGTTTTTGACTGATCCCGAAAAACGCGTGCCGGCTGAAGCCGCCGTGTTGCGCGAGATTGGTCGGCTGGCCAAAAAAGGTTTCAGCGCGGCCGCTCTGGCCAAAGCCGTGCGTCAGGCGGTCACCTCCGAGATCAACATGCGCAAAACCATGTCTGGCCAAGCCTCGCGCCTGGGCTCGGCGGAAGTCGTGGTAGGCGACCTCAATTACACGCGCCGCTACTTCGAGCAAATATTCGCTCTGACTCCCGCCGACTTGCAGCGCGTGCTCCGCACCTATCTCGTGTCCGAGCGACTCACGGTGGTTTCGAGCAACCCCAAAGCTGACGCTGCAAAGGCTGAGTCGGCCGCGCCGGTGATCACGACCACGCTGGATTTCGAAGACATCAAGTTGCCCAATGGCGCGCGTTTGCTCCTGCAAGAAAATCATCAACTGCCGAATCTTCACCTGCGCCTCGCTTTTACCGGCGGTGCCTTGGTCGAGCCGGCGGATCGCCGTGGCGTCAATTCCCTGCTCTCCACGCTCCTCACCAAAGATACCACGCGTCGCTCCGCCGAGGAAGTTGCTCGGGCCATCGAGGCCGTGGGCGGTTCGTTCTCCGATTATTCCGGCAATAATAGTTTTGGTCTGGTCTTGGATGTCTTGCCGAGTGACACCGCCCTCGCGTTGGAACTCTTGGCTGATGCCGTGCTCCGGCCGGCTTTCAAATCTTCCCGGTTAGAAATCGAGCGCGAGTCCGCCCTCGCCGGATTGCGTGAGTCGCTCGACGATGTCGTGACGGTGGGACGCAAACGGCTGCGCGAAAAATTCTTTGGCGTCCATCCTTTTGCCATCGAAAGCTGCGGTGACGAAGCCGGCCTCAAAGCCATTCAAACGGCCGATCTGCGCGCCCTGCAAAAGAAACTCGTGGTCGCAGGCAACGCGACTCTCGCGGTCGCTGGAGATTTTAAAACCAAAGAGCTGGTGCCAAAACTGAAGGCATTCCTCGCTAAATTACCCTCGGGTAAACTCACCATTCCCGCGTTCACCGTTCCGTCTGTGGCCGGTGATCACGTCGAGGCGCAGCCTCGCCAGCAAGCCGTCGTGTTTCAGGCGTTCCCAGGACCGGGCCTGCTGGCCGCGGATTATTACGTGGGCGAAGTGGCCGAGGAATTATTCAGCGGCATGTCCTCCAATCTTTTTGCCCGTGTGCGCGAACTGAAGAGCCTGGCGTATTTCGTCCGGGCCAGCCGCCTGAGCGGCATGAAAACCGGGATGTTTTATTTTTATGCCGGCACCAACCCGGAACGTCACGGCGAAGTGCTCGAGGAATTCGCCCTCGAGATTGCCCGCGTGCAGTCTGGGGGCGTGACGGCTGAGGAACTGCGCCGCTGTCAGGTGCGGTTAAAGGCCGGCAAGCGCATGGCGATGCAGACCAATTCCGCCCGGGCCATGCAAGCCGCGCACAGCGTGATCTGCGGGCTCCCGGTGAATGATTGGCGCAGTTATGATGCCCGGATTGACGCCGTCACCCCCGCTGTGCTGCAAGCCTTCGCCCTGCAGTATTTCCAGCTGGCGCTCCGCACACAGATGGTCGTCAAGCCCTGATATCGCCTGTTCTCTGGTCTTGGCCGATCTTGCGGTCATAGTTCAAACCCAACCCAATCATCTTTCCATGAAATCAAAACTACCCCGATATCTCTCCGTGCCGGCCCTCGTGCTGGCACTGTTGGTTGCCGTACCGTTGATTCGCGCCGAAGAAACCACACCGGTGAAACCAAAAATCAGTGAGAAAGTGAAGGAGAAGTACGACGCCGACAAGGACGGCAAACTCAATGACGCAGAAAAAGCGAAGCTGAAAGCCGATGCCAAAGAGAAGCGCGAAGAAGTGAAAAAGGAGGTCCTCGAGAAGTACGACGCCAACAAGAACGGCAAACTCGACTCCGACGAAAAAGAAAAGCTGCATGCCGACCGTGAAGCCGAAAAGGCCAAGCACCGCGCCGAGAAGGAAGCGCACAAAGCTGAGCATGATGCCAAGAAAACGGCCGATGCCGCCGCCAAGAACGTCCAGAAATAATCGCCGCCTTCGTCTTCGAAAACCCTTCCCGCCCCGGCCGAAACGCCCGGGCTTTTTCGTGCAAAAAAGTGTCTTCCCGACCGCGTCAGTAACCTCCAAATCCTGCGATTATCACGTCACCTGATTTTAGCATTACATCGTATTCATTTTTCACTTTCCCATAAACAACTCAAGAGCGGCCTTTTCGGCGGCGGTCTCCTCCTGGGGCCTGAAGTTACGGCGGATGCGGACGCCATGAAGACGGCCTTCGACGCGGAACGAAAACACGCCATTCCGGTTTTTAAACTGGGTGACGGAGTACTAGTTTTTGGGTTTCATGCTTAGGTTGCCCCGTCAACTGGGCAACCTGTTTTCAGGTTTTTCCTCATCAGATGGAAAACATGGCGGAGAGGGGGGGATTCGAACCCCCGGTAGGCGTTTAAACCTACGGCGCTTTAGCAAAGCGCTGCTTTCGACCACTCAGCCACCTCTCCGTACGCGAATCAGCAAGGAAAAGCCGGGAGCAAGGGAGTGCAAGGCATTTTCCTGCCTCGCGCATGGGAATCACCATGAACTCTCTCTGCCCATGGAAGGAGGCTAACTCTCCACCGGTTTATTCCCTGTCATCGAGTCCTCGGAACAAATTGATCGGACTAAATCCAAAGCTTGTCACGCAGCAGGGGAAACTATTTACCAGAACTTCCTTATTATGAATTCACGCGTCTTATCTTCATCCATGAATCGCACCTCACTTGTTTCCTGCGCCCTTTTATCGGTCTTGGCTTTAGCTTTTTCAGCCTGTAGTAAACAGGCTTCGAAAACAGCCGCCGACGATAAAAAGCCAACTGCAGTCAGCCCTGCCACGTCCGCCTATACGACCACGGATCAAAAGGTGAGCTATGGGATCGGGTTTAATGTTGGATCTGGTCTGGCCCGGGAAAAGTTCGTGGTGATCGATCAGGAGGCGATAAAAACGGGTATTGCCGACGGTTTAGCCGGAGCGAAAACGCGCATCCCGGAAGCAGAACTTCAGGCTGCGTTCAGTTCGGTCCAGCAGAAGGCGGGGGCCGCCGCAGCGGCCGAAGGAGAAAAACAACAGGCTGCGGCCACCGCGTTTCTCGCGAAAAATAAAGCGCGCCAAGGGGTGACTGTTACGGCGTCCGGCCTGCAGTATGAAGTGCTGACCAAGGGCAATGGAGCAAAACCGAAAACGACAGACACCGTCGTGGTGCATTATCATGGCACCTTGATTGACGGCACAGTATTTGATAGTTCAGTTGATCGTGGCGAGCCCTTCACCACTTCGGTGACTGGTGTGATCCAAGGATGGATCGAAGCGCTCCAATTAATGTCGGTCGGCGATAAATGGAAACTCTATGTCCCGTCTAACCTCGGCTATGGTCCGCGGGCCAGCGGCAAGATTCCGGCGAACGCCCTGCTCATATTTGAAGTTCAGCTGATCAGCATCAAGTAACTTGAGTGATTGGTCCGTGTTTTCAAACCCGTCTCAATCCATCTATTCGTTACGGTAGGTCAGTCTGCTTGCAGGCGCCCAATGAGCGCGAGCAAGCTCGTTGTCCAACGAAATACCAAGATTTGCCCCCTAGAGCCTGTCAGGGGGCGCATCTCAGTTTTTAGACAGGGGGTATTGGCAGGTATGATATAAGTGGGGGATGACAACCGATTGTGCCTGTGCGGGTGCCTGTGCGGAGGAGACGCTGGCGTCTGCTCCTGTGCGACTGACAGCGGTACAACGCG
>JANYCF010000056.1 GCA_025360455.1 Opitutaceae bacterium
GTTTTCGCTGCGCTCAAACGCGGCTACGGGAACCGCGCTCCCCTTATTTCTTCCCGAAGACGAAGGGCACGGTCACACGGGCGCTCACGGGTTCGCCGGCGCGGAGGGCGGGCTTGAACTTCCATTGCCCGGCGGCCACGAGGACGGCGGCCCGGAATTTTTCGTGGGAGCACTCCTTGACCTCAACGGCGGTGATCTGGCCTTTGGCGTTGAGATCGAATATGATATTGGCAAAACCGGACGTGCCTTCGAGCGCCGCAGGTACTTCGGGATTGACGCTATTGACCACTTCCGGGAGCCGGTCGATCTGGGCGAGGACGACATTTCCCTGGCCGAAGCGAAACGGTTGAACGGCTTTAACGGGTACGGCGACCCCGTTTTTCACGAGCGGAGTGAACTTCCAATTCAACACCGCTTGCCGGGCCAATTCGCCGAGTGCGGGTTGGGTGGAGGAAATAGTTTTCGCTTCGGCCACATAACCTTTATGATCGATGACGAATTCAATTTCTGCTTCGCCGTTGAGCGTGGCCAGCGCGGCGGGAACTCGGGGACTGGATTGGCGCAGGGGTTTCAACTCGCTGTTATCAACCAACACGGGTTTGACGGCATTGGCTTTGGGCAGCGGCTCGCCAATGAATTCGAAGGGGGCATACACCGTACTCGGTACCGCCTTGCCATTGATGTAGGCGGGAGAAAATTCCCATTGCTGCACGGCGCTGAGGGTGACGGCATTTAATTCTTCGTGACTGGAGCTGATGACTTCGGTGCCGGATATTTTTCCTTGGTTGTCGAGTCGCACCGCGATGGTTACAAGGCCCGAGATATGTTTGAGCGCTTCAGGCACGAGGGGCGGGACTTGCCGGCGGGTCTTCGGCCGGGCGGTGATCCCGGTGGCGCTATCGAAGGTATCTTGCCCGAACGTGAAAGGTTGGATGAATGAGGCGGTGACAGGGGTGCCGTTATGTTCGGCCGGTTTGAAGCGCCATTGCCGAATGGCGTCGAGGCAAGGATCATCGAGCGCGGGGTTGGTCGAATGTTTGACCATCGCACCTGTCACATAGCCATATTGGTTGATGATGACAAGCAAGCGGACTTCGGCGTTACTGGCCACCTGAGAGCGGCTGACGCTGGGCATGACGGTTACAAGTGCGGCCGGCGGCGTTGCCAGGGTGGGCGTTGGGTCGGAGCTGGCTACATCATCGGAGGCCAAAAGCGATGAAGCGGTGAGGCAGAATAGTATGCAAAAAAAGGATTTCATGATAAGGGAGAAAAATGATCTCGGGTGGTCGTCAGGTTAAACGATCACTGCTGGGTTGGCGAAATTTTTTTGTTTCTATCGGGACGTGGTGTAGGAGGAAAGACCGCACTCGCTTGGTCGGGTTCCGCGATGAACAGATTGAAAGTATAATTTTGTGAATAAAAATAAATCGAACTTTATGGTTGGGGAGTGGTCGTTAGATCTAGCATCCCTTGAATTTACCACAGCCCAGTCATCGATTAGGCGGGGTGACCCGCCTGTCAGGTATTGCCCGTTTGGTCCGGCAAATCTGTTTGTTGCGTGAACGAGGGGAGACGGTGGCTGCGGCCCGCGTGGAGGAAAACGAGCTCGCCACCGCCGTGCGCGATTTGCGACTGGGGGAGGGGCTCGACGCGGTAACGGAGGCCGAATTGCAGGCGATGTTTATCGCGGAGGAGCGACGTGTGGCGGACGCGGTTGTCCTGGCTGAGTTACTCATCCCCCAATTGTCCGGAATTGTTTCGACCAAGAGTGCGCCTGGGCATCGACCCGCTACGGAGCTGGCTCCGAGGGCCGAAGAAACGATTCCGGTTGCGCGGGCGGCGGAGTCCGGAGTGGGCTCTACCGCGATTCCCGATTTGCTCGACGCTATGCTGGCGGCCGATGGCGCCGCCCGTCGCCAGAATCGCAATCGGTTTGGGTCCTGAATTTTTTCACATCCACCACAACCCATCCTATCAAAATGAGCATTATTACTGCAGAGAAAAAACCCGTCGTTAGTCCCCTTCCCACGGTCATCAATTTGACTGATCCATCGGTCATGTCCATGCGCCGTCCCAATGAGCGCAAACGGATCCTCGTTGGTTTCGATCTCGGCACCAACGCCTCTTGTATTTTGGCCGGCGTGGCTGAGTCCCGTGATATCACGGTAAGCAGTGTCATTCCCTCGGTGGTTGGCTATGCCCGTGAGGGCTTGGTCGACGGCATCATTGCGGGCAACGCCACCACTCTGATCGGTGAAGAAGCGTTGAACCATCGTTTGCAGCTGAAGATGATCGCGCCGCTGGCGGACGGGATCATTGCCGATGTCGGCGCCGCCCGGGATTATATCCGCCGGTTGCGCACGATCATTGATCCGAGCGGTGACGCCGAAATTCGCGCCGTGGTGGGCGTGCCCGCCAATGCCGGCGAGAAGGCGCGCGAGGATATCCGCGCCTGTGCGGCCGGTGTGTTCGATCGCGTGCTGTTGATCCCCGAGCCATTTCTCGCCGCGCTGGGTTTCCGCGATGATGCCCGGTTGGGCCATCCGAACTACGTCGATCCGGTGACCAACTCGCTCTTCATTGATATCGGTGGTGGGACGACGGATCTTTGCCTGATTCAGGGTTGTTTCCCGGGTGCCGATGATCAGATCAGCATGGCCTTTGCGGGCGATGGCATTGACAAGCTTATCGAGGACGATCTGCAACGCATGTATCCCAACAACGGACTGACCCGTTCGAGTATCAGGAAAATCAAGGAAGAGAATTCCTACGTCGGGCCGATTCGGAAGCCGCTCGATGTCAAAGTGCTCATTGGCGGAAAAAATCACACCCTCGAGCTGGGCGAAGTGATCGGCCGGGCCTGCAACCGGTTGCTCGAAAAATTCTATCCGGCGTTGGTTACATTGATCTCACGTACACCTTCCGATTCGGTCGCGCAATTGCTGGAGAATATCGTGATTACCGGCGGTGGCAGCCGCATTCGCGGAATCGATACGGTGTTGCAGCAAAAGTTGATGGATGATGGTTACGCGGCACCCAAGGTACGGCTCGCCGGACAGGACTATAAACGGTTTGTCGCCATCGGTGCCTTGAAAGCAGCCCGCGGGGCGAGGGAAGATCAATGGCAGCATCTGTTGGCGTGAGCCGGGCCAGTCGTAAAATAATCTTCTTCGGAGTTTTTCCAACCCCGGCCCAAACAGAGGACCGGGGTTTCGTTATTATCCGTGGAGCTGGAATTCATGGGTGGGTTCGCGATTGCTTTCAGTTCTGGCTTAGATGCCCGAACTAGGCTTGGCTTGCTACGGTTCAGACAGACGGCGAAGCCGTTTTAGTCTCACCAACCCATGAGAATTTTAGCCTTAGAGGATCAATCGATTGCCGCCATCCGTCTCGTGGCGGTACTCAAATCCTTGGGGCACGAGGTTGACCTCGTTACCGATGGGGCGACCGCTTGGGAGAAAATGGCAGCGGGCGGATATCGTGTGATTGTGAGCGATTGGCAAATGCCCGGGGTCGATGGACTCGAGCTGTGCCGGATGATTCGAACAAGAGGGGGCGACTATGTTTATTTTATTCTTATTAGTGCGCAAAGAATCACCCGGGACAACCGCCAGCTGGCCTTGGAAGCGGGCGTGGATGACTTCCTGGTGAAACCGGTCGACCCCGAGGAGCTCGGGATGCGGCTGCATGTGGCAGAGCGCATCATCGGACTGTCTGCCCGGGTCAAACAACTGGAGTCATTCATCCCGATCTGCAGTTACTGCAAAAAAATCAGAGACGACCAAAAATACTGGCAGGATATCGAATCCTATTTTAGCCAACAGCAGGGTGCCCAATTCAGCCACGGAATTTGTCCGGAATGTTATACGCGGGTCGTGGTGCCGCAGCTCGAAAAACTATAAATCGATTTGGCGCCCTCGGTTGACGTCGTGCGGCCGTCTGCTCCGCTTCTGCCCAACGCCACCTAGCCACGGCAACAACCCGTGAGCGTCACTCACCGTGCACACGGTGCCGACCTGGATGGGCTCGAAGCCGGCCAAGGTTTCCCCACCAAATCTTCGCCCAGGCAAATTGTCTTGCCCTGTTCTGTTACCGAATAGCCCACCGCCGTATTTCTTATCCGCTTTTCACTGATAGATCCGCTCGCTATCGGGCTGCCCTCCTTTGAAATTGTCGCAAAAGGAACCGTGGCGTCGGCTCTCACCAGCAGTCCGGTGGGCGAGTATATTTCAGCACTAATCGCGAGAGAGGCGGCGGCAACCCGCCGGACCTCGAACATCACTTTATCTCCGATCGTGCAGACGATCATCCGGGAAGGATATTTAACCTCCAACCCCGCTTGTTCGCCTTCGCGGGTGCGATGAAGCCGGGTTCCAACCACCGTCGCCAGATTCGCTCCGTCAGAACCAAAAACAGTAAACTGTGTAGTCCGGCTGATCGCATCGTTTATTATCACCTCGATCAACGGCGTACCATCAACCTGCAATAAGATGGGGACTTTGATAAAGTAATTCCCTCCGTAGCGCACGACTGCACCATGGCTGAATATCTGACTGTTCACTGTATTGGTGGGACCCATTGCCGGAGGCGCAGTATAAAGCTTTTGATTGTTGCGGTCAAATCCTGGTGCGGCAGGCAGTCATGGATTACGGATCTGGGGTTGGCCGATTGATCCATTAAAACTTGGTTAGGTCAGCCGCAACGGAAGCCAGCACGGCCAAGACGTGGGCATGTATGCCCGGGACTTTCCTTTCGGCTGAACCCGCGACATTTAAGACCCGGGGCGAGTGGACAATGAGAAAGGCTTTCAACTCGGCCGCATCAGCGGCTACCTCTGGAAAGTGGGCGAGGACGAGAAATGGCCGGCCTTGGCGTTCGCACTCCCGCACCGTCAAGGCCGTACCGCTCCCGCGTGTAATACGCCGCAAAGCGGCCAACGGCTGCGCCGAGAAAATCACCGTCGCATTGCCCAGCCGCACATTCTTGCGCGTGCGCTCAGTCTCATCGCTGGATTTTATTTCCGTAAGATTGTAGCAATCGGGCAATCGCCCATCTTCCGTCCGGCGCCCGGCCCGACAATAGCCAGCATGAATGAGGCCCTGCGCGATGGCGAAATCAAGCCCGGCCCGATCGGCACCGGTCTGGCCGCCACTGATCAGGAAGGGTGGAAACGAAATCTGCCGCGCCTTGGTCGGAGCATTAAATGGCCGGAGGGTTTTCATCGGCGGGGCGGAACGGCAGCCGAGGATGACTGACTGTGGGGAGCCAGCGCCCGGGCGTGCCGCCGGCTTTCTTTGTTTTTATAGAGCTCTGCATCCGCCACCATCGTCAGTTCCTCGATGGCGTGCGGTCCGGTTTTGTCGAAATACGCCACCCCGGCGCTCGCGGCCAGGTTGAATCCGGACGATGCCTTGGCATTGCGCAAGCAGAGCATGTTCTCCAGCGAATGCAGGGTTTCCTCAATCTGGCCGGACTGCGCTTCTATGCCCATCGCCACAAACTCGTCACCCCCGAGACGTACCAACAAGGCGTCTTCGCGAAAAATGGCGCGCAGCGTGGCGGAAAATTCCACGAGGGCCTCGTCGCCTTTGGCGTGGCCCAATTCATCATTGATCTGCTTGAAGCGATCCAGATCGAAGTAGCACAGGTAGCCGCGTGCGTCCGAGCTTTTGACCTTCTGGATCACGTCGGGAGTCAGGGTGTTGTAGCCCCGGCGATTATACAATCCCGTCAGCTCATCAAGCACGGCCAGTTGCCGGATGGCCGCGCTGGCAACATTCGCCTCCACGGCCGACTGTTGGGCGCGATCAATCGCAATCTCAATTTGTTGGTTCAGCGTGCCGGCGCTATCGATGGCCCGTTGCATGTCCTTCTCATGTTGCTTGCGCTCGCTAATGTCGGCCAGCGTCAG
>JANYCF010000288.1 GCA_025360455.1 Opitutaceae bacterium
ACCAGACCTTCCCGGTTCCAAGCGGCCTCGTCCTGCGCGAGCTCCCGTAGGTAGCAGGCATAAGCCCGGTGGCCTTCTGGATTATCCGACCAGCCGCCTCTCGCTCGCAGCCAGTCTCGGGCCGTGAGCAGAGCGGGGCGAGGACCCTTCAGCAACGCGGCCAGACTGCTCCAGCGATAGTTGATCGTTTGCTCGGGCGGGACGATTTTGGCTCTCACCGGATTGAGATGGATATAGTCCACGACTCGCGCCAAGGCAGCCACATCTTCAATCAGCAGCGCCTGATAGCGGCCTTGAAACAAGTGCCCGCTCTCCGAGCGCAACCTATTGAACCGGGTCGCCATCGAGCTTTGCAGCCAATGCATGCCTTCGCCCAACGTTGGCTCGGGGGTTTCCACCGCCAGATGAAAATGGTTTCGCATCAGGACATAGGCGTGAACCCGCCAACCAAACTTAGTCGCTGCCTCAAATAGAGTTTTCAAAAATGCCTCCGCCGCCCCCACGTTCTCAAACAGATCCCTCCGATAATTTCCCCGGTTAATCACATGGTGCATCGCTCCTGGGTATTCGATCCGTAGTCGGCGGGCCATGACGTCACTGCAACGATTCGCCTTCTGCTTTCAATCACAAACTAACAAAACACGGCCAGACCCCTTCGGAAGAGTCCTTCAGATCGGACCATAATAAATCATCGGGTCTCAATCCGCTGTGTAGTATCTGGTGCCTCAATGGTGGCTCGCTTAATGTCTGGGTCTCCGGGCTTGAGGGCGCGAAATGTGAGTTCGGCGCTGCCAGCCCGACCTGGGATCGCGTTTTGCTCATTGCTGGAAACTGGCACCATGACTAGGCCGCGCGCCTTGCACCATTCGCTGGCCAGCTGATAACAATGGGCTTTGGCTTTGGCGGCGGACATTGTGATAGGCAATGGCCCGTAGGAAACAAAGTAAGTATCTGGCCCGGCGGCCACGATGTTGGAGGCGCAACCGGTGATGAATATGCACGCACCAAATGCGATGGTGCAGATAATATAGTGTGATAATTTCATAAAGGGTAGGAACGCCTAACGGATGAGACACGCGCGGGCGAGTGTGGAATGAGCCCTTTTGAACTTCGGAAAATGCTGAGCGGAGAAGGCGCATGCGATTTAGGTCACATTCCGCGCGTTGTTCTCGGGCCGTCTGGGCCTGCCGGAAGGGGGCACGTGTTGAAAATTGGCAAGATGTGATCGAAGGCCGTCGGCGGGGAGAGTTTGTCAATAGTCAACTCGTGCTCCCTTCAGAATCTCCCTGAAAAGTGTCACCCATCACTCCGGCTCAAGTGTTACCTGTCACTCCGGATCGTACCTGAGATGGATACCACTATCTGTTTACGCCACGAGAGGGCGATGCGGTGCTCTGCTCAAGTATTCTGGAAAGCAACTCGTCGCTCCGTTTCTCGTACTCCTGTTTGCGTGCAAGCATGTCCGCGAGGAGGCGATCGGTTTCCTCATTTTTTAGCTGAACCTTCTTGTTGGTCTCCCAGTTGCTGGCATCAATATTGAATATCTTACGGTCGAACGCTTCTTGCCGTTCTTCATTCTTGCTTTCGTAGTCTCGCTCAAGAGCACCTAGCTCATAAATCATACGGCGAAGCTTTTCGTTTTCTTCCTTTTCTGCATGCGTCGGTTTGTAAACAGGCTTCTGGCTCGTTTTGTATTCAGGATTTGTGATGGGTTTTGTCGTCGCTTTGTTTCCTTTAAAAACGAACAGCCAAAGCAAGAGTGCGAGAAATATAAACGTTGGAACGCCCATTATCATTCCAATAATAATATTAGTGCGCTTCGCTTCAGCTCTTTTGTACGCGTTCCGAGATTCCTCCGCTGCCTTTTCGTATTTGGCCTCACTAGTTGCGCTCTCCGCGGCTAAAGCTTTTTCCAATTCATCGCATGCACTAATGATTTCAGCTTCACGCTCGTCATCTGGTGTAGTACTGCCGCTCATTCTTGCAGTCTCTATAATTGTGAGCACTTTGCAATCCCAGGCGGCGTCAGGGCTCCTCTGTCGCCTCACCTACGAACACACCGCCCTGCTGGATTTGAGCAGCAAGCGCGCACCGACGCATAAGGGAATTCACATCACTGGTGTAGGATCGTCGAAGGGTTTCCGTCCAGTCGCTGGTGACCAATGCTTTCCCCTTGTTATATATCACTCTCATTTCATTGGTCAGCTGGTGATTCGAACCGAGGCATTGCCGCAGGTGCCAAGTCGACTGCTTGAGATAGAAATCAATTTTGTCTTTCGGACTGCCGCTGACCAAGTGCCAAATCAGCGAATGCATGTCACCTGACGCCCAGAAGATATGAGCAATCTTTTGTTTGTCGAACGGCGAGTCTGCAGGCGGAGCCGGTACCTGCGAAGCCGGCGCTGGTCCAGCGGGTGCCTTAGGAAGATTATCAACAAATTCCGCACCTGCGATACTCTTAAGGCGGGGTATCAATTCCTTAATTTCGGCTCGAAACATGTAGCCCAACCAAGCCACGAGAACAGGCCACGTGATCGCACCGAGAATCTCCCCAAGGGTCCTGGCGTCAATTCGTTCCCCAACCTGCCTGAAAAACCAAACATACTCGGCCCGATGACCCGACAGAAGAATGTATTGGGCGATGATGAACAAGCCGATGACCCAAGCAAAGACGTTCCTACTGAAATCTTTCATCCCTCTTCAATAAGTGAAACTGGCGGCTGAGCGAGTCCGAAGAGCGGCGGCCCGTTTGAAAATAGTTTTGCCGGGCATACATCGCGTTGTGCGAGGGTGCGGCCATGCTGCTCACCAGCCGTAGGAACGTTTAATGCGCAGCTCCTCGTATAGATCTTCTGGCAACTCATCCAAAAACCGCGAGGGATTCAGCATCATGCCACCCGGGCCGGCGCGGGACGCGACTTTGGGGTAGCTGATGTAGAGTTCGTTCTTGGCTCGCGTCACCGCGACGTAGAAGAGGCGGCGCTCTTCCTCGACGTCTCCACTCTCGATGGTGTGATCAGGGAGTCTCGGCGACAATTTTCCCCTTGCGCATGACGTAGAGTTTGGTGCCGGTGGCGCGAGCGCGAGCGGCGGCAGCTTTGCCAGCGCGGCGCATGGCGGCATTGATTCCTTTGGTGCGGGCGTCGAGGGCTGAAGTTTTCATGGGTGCTTTTCGAGAAAGACTGGAGGACGAAGATTGGCGTCGTAGAGCCACCAGCGATCACAAAGCGGACGGTACACGGCTTCAAAGTTCTGCCAACTCCGAATAAAGCGACGCCGTACGTCGGCTGCCGGCACGTCGTGGCCACCTTGCTTGACGCGGGCGGCGATGCGCTTGAGGGCGATGGTTGGCGACTTCAGCTTGAGATAAACAATTTCAATCCGGTAGCCGCGAACTTTCCATTTTTGGAGGCGCTCGACATAGGTTTGTCCGCTCAACGTGCTTTCAAAGGCAAAGTCCGCCCCAGTGCTGGACAGACGATCAAGTTCGGCCAGGAAAACTCGGCCGGCCTGTAGGTTTGCCATGGTTGGTTTTAGTGGCGAGAGGCCAGCGGCGATCAGATCGGCGTTGACGAAATGGATGATGCCGCCTTCGCGAGGCAGAAACTCCCGGGCAAAGGTTGTCTTACCGGCGCCGTTGGGTCCGGCGATAATCAGGCAAACCGGAGCTTTGGCGGGTGGGGGCATTGCGCGAGAATTTGGAGACTAAAACAGGTAATCATCGCGGCGTCCAGCCGTCGCTGAAGCCTCCACCTTCGCCGAGGCTACGGAGGACAGGATGGCTGGCAAGAAAGCCGCTCCAGTTCGATCCTCTGCGCCCCTCTGTTTCCTCCTGTGAAAATGAATCAGACGCTTTGAAAGACGGCGCGCCCAGCGGTCACGCCCTACCAAAGACGGCTCGGCAGGGACGCCTCGCCCTACCTCAAGACATCGCCTGCAAGCAGGCTCCTACAATTTTCACCAGCCGTAGGAGCGTTTGATCCTGAGTTCTTCGTACAAATCTTCCGGCAATTCATCAAGGAACCGGGATGGGTTTAACATCATACCTCCCGGGCCGGCGCGGCTCGCGACTTTGGGGTAGCTGATGTAGAGTTCGTTCTTGGCTCTGGTCACGGCGACGTAGAAGAGGCGGCGCTCTTCCTCGACATCGCCACTCTCGATGGCGCGGCGGCCGGGGAATTGGCCGTCGGCGGCGCCGATCAAAAACACGACGTCGTACTCGAGGCCTTTGGCTTGGTGGACGGTCGTGAGCTTGATG
>JANYCF010000083.1 GCA_025360455.1 Opitutaceae bacterium
TGCCGCGGCGGATTAAATTTCTAATCGGCGATACGCCGTTTTTTTTGCGGGATGAAGTCAAGCCTGACGGCTTGGTGGCGGTCTTCACCGATTGCGCCGATCACGCCCGGGCCGGAGACAAAATAAAACTACTCTATCCCGCGCCCTACGGCTGTTTTGATCACCATCTTTCGAATGGCGGTTTCGCGCAGCATAATTTCGTGGACACCGGTTCGGCCGCGACGGCCGAAGTATTGGCGGGGATTTTTCTCGATGCGGGCTTGCCCATTGACGCGATCACCGCCCAGGCACTTTACGTCGGCATTATGACCGATACGGGCCAGTTTCGTTTTTCTTCCACGTCAGAACGGGTGTTTCATATTTGCGGAGCGTTGCTCGCCCGTGGGGCCAAACCGGCTGAAGCCGGCCAGGAACTTTACGAGCGTGAATCACCGGGGAAACTCAAGTTGCTCCAGCATTTCATCGGATCACTAAAACTGGAATGCGGTGGGCGGGCCTGCATCGGATTATTACCCCACGGAATCTTTGAGCAACTGGGAGCCAGCGTGGAAGACACCGAAGGGCTGGTGGATTATGCACGCTCAATTGATGGCGTGGAGATTGGTGCCCTGATCGAAGATCGCGGCGGAGTGATCAAGGCCAGCTTGCGCGCCAAAAATAGTTCGTATCGCGTCGATACGCTCGCCAGCCAGTTCAATGGCGGTGGCCACGCGAGCGCCGCCGGCCTCAATTGCCCGATGACGCTAGCTGAATTTTACCCGCGTCTCCTCACTGCGATCAATCGTCGGCTCATGGAAGTCGACGCAGCTACTATTACGAAATGAGTTTGAAACCCGTCAAAGAAATCGAAGGCGTCCTGCTCGTGGACAAGCCCAAAGGAATAACCTCGCACGATGTCGTGTATCGTTTGCGCCGCAAATTACAGATCCAGCGTATCGGGCACGCCGGGACGCTTGATCCGATGGCGACCGGTCTGCTCATCATGCTCATCGGCAAGGCCACGCGAATTTCCCAGTATCTCATTAGCGTGGATAAGGTTTATGAGGGCGAAGCCACGCTCGGCAGTACGACCAATTCCCAGGATGCCGAGGGTGAAGTGATGGAAACCCGCCCGGTGCCACCGCTCACCGAAGCGCAGATTTTGGAGACGATGAAAACTTTTCTGGGTGATCAATATCAGACGCCCCCGATGTTTTCCGCAATCAAGATTGGCGGTGTGCCGTTGTATAAAATGGCCCGCCAAGGAGAGGTCGTGGAACGCGAACCACGCTTTATCCGGGTGTCCGCTTTTGAACTTCAGTCGTTGGCTCTCCCGAAACTGACTTTCCGGCTCGATTGTACCAAGGGCACGTACGTGCGCACCATTGCGCACGATCTCGGCGCCAAGCTCGGTTGCTGCGCGCATCTTTCGGCGCTGCGCCGGACGGGCAGCGGGAAATTTAAGATCGACCAGTGCACGACGTTGGATGCCATTCAGGAAATGTCTTTGTCCGATATAGAAAAACTTCTGATTCCGGTGCGTGAGGCGGCGCCCAGTGTGGCGCTGTGAGTACTTTGACCCAGTTCGACGGCTTGGCCGGGGTGAAGCTTCCCGCTCAACCCGTGCACTTGGCGATTGGCATGTTTGACGGCGTTCATTTGGGGCATCAATCGGTCATTGCGGCGACGATTCAGGCGGCGCGCGGCAGTGGCGGCTTGGCCGGCGTGCTGACCTTTCGGGGGCATCCCAGCCGATTATTGCGCCCAGCAAATCCGACCCGGCTGATCCTTAACCGAGAAGCTAAACGGCACGTTTTGGCTCGTTTCGAATTGGATTTTCTAATTGAGCAGGAATTTACTCCGGAGTTTGCCGGCGTTACTGCGCAAGAATTCGTGCCCTTGCTGCATCGCAGCGTGCCGTATTTGTCGGCGATTTATGTGGGTGAAAACTGGCGTTTTGGGCAGGGCCGGGTGGGGGACGTAGCGCGGCTCATCCAGGAAGCCAAGAAGGTCGGGGTAGAGGTTTTTAGTGCTCCGCGATTGAATCATGACGACCTTCCGATCAGCAGCTCGCGGATCCGTGAGCTGATTGAAACCGGGCGGATCGCGGAAGCGAACGCTCTGCTGGGATATTCCTATTTTTCCGAAGGTACGGTGCAAACCGGCCGAAAGCTTGGCCGCCAAATTGGGTTTCCGACACTGAATCTCGCTTGGGAACCGGAATTGAGGCCGAGCTACGGAGTTTATGCGGTTTCGGTGGTGGATGAAACGGGCGCCACGAGCTTGGGGGTGGCGAACTATGGATTACACCCCACGGTGGAACAGGCCACGCAGCCCTTGTTGGAAGTCCATCTTTTGGGCGACACCCAGCTCGGGCCCGGCAGTAAACTCACAGTCCATTGGCTGGATTTTTTGCGGCCCGAGCGAAAGTTTGCCGGCGTAGAAGAATTGACGGCTCAAATCACTCAGGATCGGCAAAATGCGCTGATTTTTTTCGAAAAATTCGCCCGTGGTTAAATCTGAAAACAACGGCTTGACTTGCCTAAGTCGGAATCTACGTTCCGCCTCTTTCTCACTTTCGGGGTGGTAGCTCAGCTGGTTAGAGCGTCTGCCTGTCACGCAGAAGGTCGCGGGTTCGAGTCCCGTCCATCCCGCCATTTAAGTTACTAGATAGTAGTAACTTAATTTTTTAGTGAGACTAGGTTGCCGCCTTGATGTGGCCACCTAAGCATGAATCCGACAAAATTTGCTGTAATCCGGTTTAAAAATCGGAGCGGCGCGATCTCTTGGAGGGTCGACGGCCACCTCGATGACGTTCGTTACCGGAAAAACTTCAAAACAAAGGCAGAAGGTACAGCTAAAAAGGCGACGGGTCTGGTATCCGATATGCGAGAACATTTTTGGCCGATGACGATCTACGTCAGGCTGAAGATGCTTTTCGTCGTCTCTAAGGACGCACCGGTTCATTCTCTGTGTCCCGATACCTCGAACCTTGCTTCGGCTTGGCTGGTGTAGCTGCGAGTACCAGCGAGCAGAAGGCAGACCACTCACTGGTGCTCGTGTCTACAAGAACTGAGCAGAGGTGACGGAGCTGTGGCATGGTTTTGAAAATGCCTCGGGGCTTGTCCCGAGAATCTTTATCCGTGATGGGTCGTTTTTTCTCAGGGAGGCCGGTGTCGCGCCACAAAATTTCTCGGTCGCAAAGTGCGCAGGCAGATTAAGTCGCTGATTTTTCGAAATTTATTCTCTGCCGAATTTTTGGCATGTGGATGGCTCAGGGACTTTCCGAACGGTTAAAAAATCACCAGGAATAAACTCTATGAATATCATGCACCACAACCTCATTGATTATCGACGGGCCGCAGCTGGGCGGAACACGGCTTGGCTTGGTTTGGAAACTGAAATTAGCCGCCTATTCGAGTCTGCGTTGTCTGACTTCACCACGGCGGGGTTTACCGGGCGATTCCCAGTCGACCCTCTACGAGGACGCCGACAACACCTATGTTTGGGCTGAACTGCCCGGACTCAAACGGGACAATATTAACGTGGAAATGTCTGATGGCTATCTGACCATCAACGCCACCCGCCAAACCAAGGCGGCAGAGGATCGGGTTACCGAAAGCGTTTCGTTAAACCGCTCCATCGCGATTCCCGATAATATTGCGAGCGATCAGATCCGCGCCGTCTACGAGGACGGCATTCTTAAGGCCACGCTTCCAAAATGCGAAGCAGCCAAACGCGGCAAGGTAACCGTACAAATCAACTGAACCTCATCCCCTATCGGAGAAAAAATATCATGAACCTGCCAAACCTACTGTCTCCTTCTTCACGCCGTCAAAACGGCTCAAATGAATGCAACAACAGCACCGTGCGCATTCGTCCCCATTCTCGGTTCTTGAAGAAAAAGAGAGCTTTGAAGTGACGGTGGATCTGCCCGGGGTCACGAAGCAAGGTCTCGAAGTGAATGTCGAACAGAACCAGCTCTTCATCATTGGACGAAGAAATTGCACGCCGCCATCGGATTGGTCCGTCGTTTACCGCGAGACGGCGCCGGCTGATTTTGGCCTCAAGCTCGATCATCAAGGTAACATTGATACTGAGAAAATTCGCGCGGAGCTGAAAGAGGGAGTACTTCACCTTAGCTTGCCAAAATGCGAGGCGCTGAAGCCGCGGCGGATTGCCATCAAATAAAAGTTTAGGCGAGCTTCGCAGAAGAGTGTACCGTCAAAATTCGTGTTCTATATTCCATCAAACCAAATCACCAAAACAACAGGAGGCGTTATGAATCAAAAATTCATCGATCTACGGACCTCTCGATTCTTGGCCATTAGTTTGTTGGCTGGGTCCGCCGGTCTGTTCAGTCTGACCAGTTCCGCTTGGGGTGCCGAAAGCAAATCCGGTGACTCAAGCTCGTTCACCGAAAAGATGAAAGCGTGGGAGGATAAAATGTCCGAAGCTTTTCGCGACACGTGGAAAAACTTCGGGAATGACAAAAACTCCAAGCGTTTCAACCGGGATTCTTTGGCGATGGCTTCGGTCGATCTCCGGGAACAAGCGGACAACTACATCGTCCGGCTCAATCTTCCGGGACGCGATCTGGCAAAAGTGGAAGTTAACCTCGCGGGAGATACGCTGCGGATAGTCGCTCCCGCAGAAGGAACCACGGCGCGCTATGAGCAGAGCCTCGTCCTTGAACATGCCAGCAACGCGAAGCCAACGGTTGATCGCCGGACCAAAGACAACCTGATCGTCGTCACGGTTCCGAAGGCCGGGGGCTCCGCCCCATAAGCGCTAACATAACAGAGCCTTGATTCGGGGCGTCCTCTTACGGGAGCGTTCCGCCAAGCTTCGTTGGAAGTCACCCCAGTGGGTGAGGCAGTCCTTAATTGATAAAGGTGGCCAGACAGCGGCGCGGACGA
>JANYCF010000123.1 GCA_025360455.1 Opitutaceae bacterium
ACTCCGGCACGCCCGCGCGCCAGTGGTGGTGCTCGGTGAAGACCACTCGTTTCCCGCGCCGGACTGGGCGGAGAAACTTCTCGAGGCTCACCGCGCCGGGCACGCAGCCGTCGCGCCGCTCCTGCTCAACGGCAATCCGCGGACGCTGCGCAGCTGGGCGAATTACCTCCTTCACTTCGGCCGGTTCGGCGACCCCGCCGTGGCGGGTGTGGTGCAGTGGCTGCCGTGGCACAACACTTCCTACAAACGCGACATCCTGCTCAGTTTTGGCGACCGGCAGCCGTTGTTCATCGCGGTCGAGGGGCTGTTGCACGAGGCGCTGCGCGAGCAGGGCCACACGCTATTCCTGCAATCCGCCACCTCGACCCGACACATCAACTTCTCCCAATTCTGGCCCTTCATGATCCAGACGCTTTGCGGCGGGCATCTCTTCAGCGCGGCGCGCGCGCAGTATCACGGCTGGCCGGTCGCCAAGCGGGTGCTCTATGCGGCGGCGACGCCCCTGATCCCGGTGGTGCGGTGCTTCCGGATTCTGCGCGACATCCGCGCCCGGCCGGAGCAACGCCACCTGGTGCCGCGCGTCATCCCGCTGCTCGTCGCGGGTTTGATCTCACATGCCATCGGCGAGATGCTGGGTAACCTTTTCGGTATGCGCAGCGCGGAAGAGACCTACCTCCTTTATGAAACCGGCCGGCTGTGCCACATCACGACGGCGGACCGGCGGGAGTTGACCGGCTCATGAAACCACGCGACCGGGGCCGGGATTTGCTCGACGGGACCATGTGGGGGTTTCTGGCGGAATCACTTTTTCCGCTCACGGGTCTGCTCACGGCATCGTTCCTCACCCGCCATCTGCTGCCGGAGGGCTACGGTGTGTTCACGCTGGTGGCGTCGCTTGTCGCGTGGGTCGAGTGGACGGTAACGTCGGTTTTTTCGCGGACGACGTTAAAGCTGGTCGCCGAAGCGGAGGACTGGCGGCCGCTCGGCACCACGCTGGTGCGGTGGCATTTTTTTCTCGGCGTGGCCGCTGCGGCGGTGATCGTCGTCCTCGCCGGGCCGCTGGCCCGATTGCTCGGGGAACCGGAAATGGCGGCGTATCTGCGGCTGATGGCGCTGGAGATTCCCCTCTTCACCCTGGCCCAGGCCCATCGCAACATCCTCACCGGGCTCGGTGGTTTCCGCCAACGGGCCGTGACGAGCGCGTGGCGCTGGGTAGCGCGGCTGGTGCTCATCGTCGCGCTGGTGCAGCTGGGCTTTTCGGTGACCGGCGCCATCGTGGGCAATCTCACTGCATCCGGAATTGAGCTGATCGTGGTGCGCTACTACTGCCGCCCGCCGGTGGTCAGCGCGACGGCCTACCCGTGGCGCGGATTGACGGACTACGCGCTGCCGCTGTTCCTCTCGACGCTGTGCATCCGGCTGTTCGACGTGCAGATTCTGCTGATGTTGAAAATGTGTGGTGGCACCGCGGCAGAGGTCGGCCTGCTCGGTGCAGCGGCGAACCTGGCGATTCTGCCGCGCTTGTTCACGCTGTCGTTCACCCCGTTGCTGGTGGCCACCCTCACGCACCTGCAACGCGACGGCCAGCTGCAAAAAGCCCGGGACATCAGCCGCGATTCGCTGCGCCTCGGGTTTTTCCTGCTGCCCTTCGCGGGCGTCGCCGCCGGCGCGGGCCGTGAGATTACGGGCTTGGTTTTCGGGACCGGCTTCGAGGGGGCGGGCATTCTGTTTTCGTGGCAGATTTTTTGCGTGGTCGCCCTGGTGATGCTCAATACCTGCGCCTCCATCCTCACCGCCACCGGCCGTCCGGCCCACACCCTTTATTTTGCCGTGCCGCTGGTGCTTTTGGGTGCCATCGCAAATGTGCTCGTAATTCCCCTCTGGAAGGCGGAGGGCGCAGTCATCGCGATGACGGGCTGCG
This sequence comes from Opitutaceae bacterium, assembly GCA_025360455.1. Classification (GTDB taxonomy): domain Bacteria; phylum Verrucomicrobiota; class Verrucomicrobiia; order Opitutales; family Opitutaceae; genus Didemnitutus. The sequence goes on from JANYCF010000123.1 coordinate 1,922, forward strand.
CGACGCTCGGAGCGGTCATCGCCCTGGTGGTCGTGTGGCGCACCTGGCAGATCCGGCCCTCGCCCGTCTCGCTCGCGCGCAGCATTGCATTGACGGCGGCAGCCTATGCGCTCTCCGCGTATTGGCCGGCGCCCGGTGCGTGGCTGCTCGTGAAACTTCCGGTCCTCAGCGCGCTGGCGGTCGGCGGCTTTTTCCTGCTGCGGGAGTTTACCGGGCGCGAAGTCGCACTCATCCGCTCGTTTCTACCATGGAACCGTTCTGCTCCATCATAATTCCGACGTGCAACCGGCCCCGGCAGTTGAGCGCGTGCCTCGTGGCGCTGGCGCAGCTCGACTACCCGCGCGACCGGTACGAGATCGTCATCGTGGATGATGGCAGCGAAACACCCGTCGTCGCCCCGGGCGCGCGCGTGATCCGTCAGCCAAACGCCGGCCCGGGCACCGCCCGCAACACCGGAGCCCGCGAGGCGAGCGGGGAATTCCTCGCGTTCACCGACGATGATTGCGCGCCGGCACCGGACTGGCTGCGCCAGGCGGTCACCCGGCTCGCCGCGAACCCCGGCCATATCGTCGGCGGCCACATCTGCAATGCGCTCCGTGCAAATCTCTACGCGGAAGCCAGTCAGATGCTCGTCAGTTATCTCTACGACTATTACAATACCGGCCGGCGCGGACCCAGTTTCTTCACGTCGAACAACATGGCTGTCGCCCACAGCCTCTTCCTGGACGTCGGCGGATTCGATTCATTGCTGTCCCGCGCCGCTGCGGAGGACCGCGAGCTCTGCGACCGCTGGCTCCACCTCGGGCACGGCCTGACCTACGCACCAGAAATGATCATCCACCACTCGCATGATCTTACGCTGCGAAGTTTCTGGCGGCAACATTTCAACTACGGTCGCGGCGCGCACTACTACCACGTGGTCCGCGCCCAGCGCCGCGCCGGACCGCTACGGGTCGAGCCGCGGGCATTTTATTTCAACCTCCTCCGCTATCCCTTCACCCGGTCGCACGGCGCGCGCGCCTGCCAGCTCACCGCGCTCATTTTCATCGCGCAGGCCGCCAACGCCCTCGGCTTTTTTTGGGAAAGAGGGACGAAATAAATCCAGCGCTCTCCGTTATTCTCGTCACGCGCAATAATTTCGACGTTCTGCGCGAAACGATCCGGCACCTCGTCGCCCAAACGATCGCCCGCCGGCTCGAACTGGTCATCGTCGCCGGCTCCCGCGCGCAACTCCGCCCCGACGAAGCGGCGTTGCGCGGCCTGGGCGGCTGGCAAATTGTCGAGACCGGCACGGTGCGGTCGGTCGGGCACGGCAACGCGGCCGGCATCCGCGCGGCCCGTGCGCCGGTGGTGGTGCTGGCGGAAGACCACGCGTTCCCCGCCCCGGACTGGGCGGCGGCGCTGCTGCACGCCCACGCCCAACCGTGCGCCGCAGTCGGTCCGGTCGTGCACTGCGCGAATCCCGTCAATCAGATCAGCTGGGCGGACCTTCTCATCGGTTACGGGCCGTGGCTCGCGCCCGCGGCGGGAGGACCGGTCGAATTTCTGCCCGGACACAACTCCAGCTACAAACGCAGCGTGCTCCTCGCCTATGGCGACCGGCTCGCCGCGATGCTGGAGGCGGAGACGGTGTTGCACTGGGACCTGCGCGCGCACGGGCACACGCTGTTGCTTGAACCCGCGGCGCGCGTGTGGCACGTGAACTTCTCGCGGTGGGAGGTATGGGTCGCGGTGCAGTTTCATGCCGGCCGCGTTTTTGCGTCGATGCGCGCGGCGAACGGGCGGTGGCCGGTCGTCAAACGGCTGCTCTACAGCGTCGGCGCTCCGCTGATCCCGTTCATCCGGCTGGCGCGCCTGCTGCCGTCCATCCGCCGGCTGCGCCAGTGGCCGGTGATTCCCATGGTGCTGGTCGGCCTGACCCTGGACGCCTGCGGCCAACTGTGCGGATACGCCGCCGGTGCCGGTGACTCGGGCAGGAAGCTGCCGCTGTACGAATTCAACCGCATCGGCGTCAACCAAACCGGCCGCCGCGCCTGGCAAGACTGAGTGATTCAATAGGGTCACGCTGGGCTTACTCCAATTTCTCGGACAGTGAGTCAGGGTGATTTAGTTTAATTCGGATTCAGCGGTGATGGGACTGAGATAGCCAAGCGTGGCCCCGCGCTGAACCCGGATCAGGGCCTGTTTCAGGTTCTTTGGCAGCTCGTGCGCGGTGGACAGTATCCATGCCGAACAATTTGACGGACATTCAGAGCCAGGCCCTGCGTTGCGCGACGAGCGCGCAACCTACGCCTGCCACTGCCCATTTCCCATTCGCGTCCCTTCGCGTTCATTAGCGGTCAAAAATCCTGCAGCTTCGCTTCCCCACTCCCACGCGCCGGCTCAATCCGGGTGAGCAATTCGCCGAGTAGGTAAACTGAGCCGGTGACCACGATCGTGTCGTCCTTCCCTCCCACCGTGCAAGTGCGGGCATCGGGGAAAATCTGCTCCAGCGTCGCGCGCCGCAGCAGCGCGCGTGACTCCGGCGGCACCACAGCTTCGAGTTCCTCGTATGTGCTGGCGCGCTCCATGTGCGGAGGCACGAGGTAGACTTCCTTCGCGTAGCGGCAGACCACATCGAGCAGCGCCCGGGCACGGAATTCGCCGAGAATTCCGGTGATGATGACCGGCTTGCGGCCCGTCGCGGCCACGAGCTTGTGCAGATTGTTTTCGAGCACCTGCGCGCCCTCGGGATTGTGGGAGGCATCGAGGATCAGTGGCCGACCGCCGATCTCCGTGCGCTGCCAGCGCCCCGGCCAGATCACCTGCCGCAATCCGCGGGCAATCGTAGCCTCATCGCAGGCCAAACGGGAGTTCGCCAGCAAGCGAACCACCAACACCGCCGTAGCGGCATTCCAGCGCTGGTAATCGCCTTCCAGACTGGTCTGCGGGTAATCCGCGAGGTTCTCGCCGAAAACCTCGCGCACCGAATACACGGGCGCATGGCGCTCACGGGCTACTTCGCGAATCACTTGCTCGGCTTCAGCGGGTAAACGCCCGATCACGACCGGCCGGCCAACCTTGATGATCCCGGCTTTCTCCCGCGCGATCTTCGCGACGTTGTCTCCGAGAAACTCCAGGTGATCGAGCCCGATGGACGTAATCACGCTCACTTCAGGTTGGATCACATTGGTCGCGTCGAGCCGTCCGCCCATACCGACCTCAATTACCGCCACATCCACCTGGCGCCTCTGAAATTGGAGAAATGCCATCGCGGTCATGAATTCAAAAAACGTCGGATGTTCATCCGGACCGCGTTCCGCCATCCGCTGCGCCACCGGTCGCAGTTCCTCAATGTAGCCCACAATCTCCGCCTCGGTGAGCAGTGCACGATCCACCTGCACCCGCTCGCCCAACCGGACGAGATGAGGCGACGTGTAGAGTCCGGTCCGGTACCCCGCTGCGCGAAAAATGGATTCCAGCATGGCAGACACCGAGCCCTTGCCATTCGTCCCGGCGATATGAATCACTGGATAATTACGTTCGGGATGGCCCAGCGCATCGACCAAATGCTGCATCCGGTCGATGCCAAAGCGAACGCCGATACTCTTGAGCGAATAGAGATACTCAGCCCCGGAAGCGTAGGCCGAAGAGGCCGACAATACCGAACTCTCAACGCCCAATGTTGAACGCTCAACTTTCATCGGACGATAATTGCGCTGTGTTTCATAGGTAGGGCGGGACCGCTGGGCCCGCCGCGAACGTGATACGGCGCGCCCAGCGGTCGCGCCCTACCCTCAGAAAATGGCTCCTCCAGATCAAAACCATGCGCATCCTTCTCCATGGTTCGATTCTGGACGTTGAGCGTTGGGAGTTGAAAGTTGAACTCAGATCTTTCGCTCAAACTTCCGCCGTTGCCGCGATCGCGAAAACCATCGTTTCATTCTGCGGCTTCCGGTGCGTGTGGAGCGCGGCAAGAATATCGCGCAAGCGGTCACGCATTTCCGTGCGGCTCACAATCTGGTCGATCAGTCCGTGCTTGAGCAAAAATTCCGAGGTTTGAAACCCGGCCGGCAAGGTCTGCTTGGTTGTTTCCTTGATCACGCGTGCTCCGGCAAATCCAATCAGCGCACCGGGCTCGGCAATAATCACGTCGCCCAGCGTGGCGAAACTCGCGGTGACGCCGCCCGTGGTCGGATGCGTCAGCACGGAAATAAACGGCAGCTTGGCTTCGCTCAACCGGCCGAGCGCGGCGCTGGTCTTCGCCATCTGCATGAGACTGAAAATACCTTCCTGCATGCGGGCCCCGCCGGAGGAACTGACGATGATGCACGGCGTTTTTTTCTTCAGCGCGCGTTCGATGGCCCGGGTGATTTTCTCACCCACGGCCGCGCCCATCGCGCCACCGCAAAAACGAAAATCCATCACGGCAAATGAAACCGGCATCCCGTGAATTTTACCCATGCCGCAAATCACGGCTTCAGGCAGACCGCTTTCCTTTTCGTATTTCTTGATGCGATCGGGGTAGGCGGCGGAATCCACGAACTTGAGCGGATCAGTCGACTTCACGCCGGCGTCATGCTCTTCAAAAGTATCCGCATCCACCAAGGAGGCGATGCGTTGCCGCGAGCCGATCGGAAAATGATAACCGCTCTTCGCCACGACCATCAGATTATCCTCCAAATCCTTCGCAAAGACGATTTCGTCGGAGATCGGACACTTGGTCCAGAGTCCTTCCGGAATATTCTTCCGCTTCTTCGGCGTCGATAACTTGGGTTTGGTGAAATGCGACATGGGATAGATTTAGCCGTGGCCGAAAGTGATTACGTCGAGGTTCTGACCGCCCGCCCGGCGCAGAATGGCTGCGCAAGCGTTGAGTGTGGAGCCCGTGGTAAAAACGTCATCAACCAGGATGTAATGTTGGCCGGGAGTTATGGCGGCACCGGGGGCCAAGGCAAAGGCATTTTTTAAGTTTTCCTGGCGGGTAGCGCGGTCGAAATGGGTCTGTGAAACCGTGTCAACCACCCGGCACAGCAGCTCTGCAATCCGAGCCTGTCCGTCAACAGCTTGCACGCAGCACTCCGCGAGCAGGCGACTTTGATTATAGCCGCGTTCGCGAAGTTTTCGGGGATGCAACGGCACCGGCACCAGCACGGCGTCGCGCAGAAAATCAACATAGCCCGGCACGCCGCGCATGATGGTGGTGATATCGTCCAGCACATGAAGTCCGTGGTGATACTTCAACGCATGGATCAGCGAGCGCCCCGACCCCTTGAGCAAGACCGCCGTCTTGCCCTCGCGAAAGACCGGCACCAGCAATTCGCAATGCGGACATTCGCGGTTGTCCAACATTTCTCCATAGTACGGATGCCCACACGTCGAGCAATGCGGCGTGTGTACCACGCGCAAGGTCTGTTCGCAATTCAGGCAAAGATGGCGCAAGCGCCCGCCTTCGACGAGCCCGTGGCAATTGGCGCAACTCCGCGGAAACACCACATCGAGAGTGTCGCGCCACGCGTGTTGCAGGCGGGGGTTCATGTCAGTTCAGAAGGAAATGCTTTGAGGTAGGGTGAACCGTCCCGGTGAGCCGTAATTTTCACGATCACGGCTCGGCAGGGACGCCTCGCCCTACCCTCGGAACAATCCTGTCGTCCGCTGCACATGAGGTTATCCGCGCTCATCAATAAAAAACCTTCACCAAAAACAGTCCCTGCGGCGGGGCGGTTTGTACGGCGGGAATTCGTTTCCGGGTTTTCAGCATCTCCGCCACCTCGGGCAAAGTCAGCTTGCCGAGTCCCACGTTCACGAGCGCACCGGTCAGGCTGCGCACCATTTTGTAGAGGAAGCCGTCCGCCTCGAACGTGAAAGTCACGTGGCGTCCCTTGCGCGCAATATCCAACCGGCGCACATCCCGAACCGTCGTGGCATAAGTCCGGTCGTTCTCCCCGGAAAACGCCCAGAAATCGTGTTTCCCTTTCAAGATTTTTACCGCCGCTACCATCGCGAGCCAATCCAGTTCCCCTCTGACTGACCAGCACCACGGCGCAGTGAAAGGATCGGCTGCACCTTGAAAAATCCGGTAACGGTAGATTTTCCCCTTCGCCTGAAACCGCGCATGAAAATCCGGCTTCGCTTGGCGGATGATGGTTAATTGGATCGTGCGCGGCAGACCATTCTGGAGCGCGAGGCGGAGCTTATCGGCCCCATGCGGCCACACTGCATCGAAATGAAACACCTGAGCGAGCGCATGCACGCCCGAATCAGTCCGGCCGCTGCTGTGCGTCCGGATGTCGGTTTTAAAAACTTTCTTCATCTGCCGCTCGATCACATCCTGGAGGGCGTTGCCACTCGACTGACTCTGCCAGCCATCAAACGAAGTGCCATCGTAAGCACAGACGCATTTCCAGCGGGTGGAAACAGGAGGAGTTTTTTTAACCACGGAACACACGGAATACACAGAAAATCTCAGCGCACTATGCGCTCATGCTCGACCAAGGGGAAATGACCGAAATTGACGAGCAGACCAACTCGCAGTCCCGTTGCCTTGAGATAATTGTGGACCTGCGCTCGATGCTCATCCGCTAAATAGGTAACCGCCTTAAGTTCCAAGATGATTTCCCCGAAGCAAATAAAGTCCGGTTGGTAGGTCTGCTGAAGTATCCGACCTTTGTAGTGAAGTTGAAGCGCAGGTTGCGCTTCCAACGGAATCCCTCGATCTACCAATTCGATTTCTAGGCATTCCTGAAACACGGCTTCAAGAAAGCCGCATCCTTTATCTTTATAAACTTCAAAGCATGCACCCAGCAGGGCGTGCGTTTCGTCAGCATGGATTAATTTATTCATGGGCATTTCCTTCAGTGTATTCTGTGTTTTCCGTGGTTAACTATCCTGGCCCGAGAATGGTGGTGGCGGCATGATCTGATCCAGATAATCCTGCAAAATCAAACACGCGGCCCGCGAGTCGATGAGTCCACTCTCGCGCACTTCGCGGCGGGATTTTTTTGCGATCGTCGATTCCGCTTCGTAGCTCGTGAGCGTCTCATCCACCAGATGCACGGGCAAACTGAACTTCTCTTTCAACTGCGTCGCGAACGCATCCACTTCCTTCGCCTTAAAACCGACCGAGCCGTCCATGTTGTACGGGTAGCCGACCACCAGATCGGTGATCCGCCGCTGCTTGATGATATCGCCCAGCTTTTGCCAGCTCGCCTCACTCAATCCTTCGGTCAAGGCCGGCAGCGGCGTCGCCACCCCGATCTCATCGCCTTGGCTGAGTCCGATGCGTTTCGTACCGTAGTCGATGCCGAGACAGCGCATCGCTCAGAGATATTTTTGCGTCTTCACATCCGCGTGCAACCGCTTCAGCAGCGCCTTGATTTCCTGCGCCTGATCTTTCGGACAAACCAGCGTCGCATCAGCGGTGTGCACAACCACCAGGTTATCCAGTCCGAGCACAGCGGTGAGATGTCCACCCGCGGAAACGACGATGTTGTTCCGGCCATTTTCCACGCAGGCTATGCCGCGCAAAATATTTCCCGCGGTATCTTTTTTATGATGACGGGATATCGCCGTCCACGAACCAACATCGTCCCAACCGAAGTTAGCGGGTACCACGAGCACATTCCTGGATTTTTCCATGAGCGCGTAGTCGATGGAGATGCGGGGCAAATCAGGATAAAATTTCGCGAGCGCCTGCGCGAGATCACCGCGCCCGAGCGCTTTTTCCAACTTGGCCAAGCCTTCGGCGAGCTCAGGGGCATGCGCCTTCAACCCCGCTTCCACCACCGAGACGCGCCAGACAAACATCCCGGCGTTCCA
>JANYCF010000124.1 GCA_025360455.1 Opitutaceae bacterium
TGACGAGGCGTCGCATATGGTCACGCTGGTGCTGCAGGGCTATCAGGCGCGGAATGGCAATCGCGATTGGGAAAAGTCCGTGGGGGACAACGCGCATTTCGGCCGCTCGAAGCACCGCATTTTGACGCCTGGTTATCATACCCTTAAAATCTGGATGATCGACCCGGCCGTGGTGCTGCAGAAACTCATTGTAGATCTCGGCGGCTTGAAACCAAGTTACCTCGGCCCACCGGAAAGTTTTCGTGGTACGGCGGTCGCCCGACCTGCCGTGGTGCGGGCGCCGTGGGAACTCAGTCCCGAAGAGCGCCAGCGCCTGCAGCAACTGACGGAGGAAGATCACGCCGACATGTTGCGGCAGTTGGGCATCACAAATCTTCGTCCCGGTCGCAATGGCAACCCCGCGCCCGGCACACCGAATCCGGCGAATTATGATCAGGTTCGGGCCAATCCTTTTCCTGACTGGCCGGAACTGCTGGTCTTGAAAAACGGCGCCAAGGTAACCACCGCTGAACAGTGGTGGCAGCAACGCCGGCCCGAAATCGTTGAGGATTTTGAACGCGAAGTCGTGGGCCGTGTGCCGGCCGATGTGCCCAAGATTTCCTGGCAGGTCGTCCGGACCATCAACACCACCGTGGGCGGACTGCCGGTCGAGGCGCGGCAGGTACTCGGGCACGTCGACAACTCGGCTGATCCTGCCATCGCGGTGGACATCAAACTCGCCGTAGTCTTGCCCGCTGACGCCACCTCGCCCGTGCCTGTCCTAACGATGTTCGGCTGGGGCAATATGCCTGACGAAGCCGAACCGCGTTTCCCAGGAATGATAGAACCGACCGCCCCGCCTTCACCCGAGCAGCTCATCGCCGCCGGGTGGGGGTACGTTTCACTCAACCCGGCGAGCATCCAAGCAGACAACGGTGCGGGCCTCATCGCCGGCATCATCGGGCTGACGAACAAGGGACAGCGCCGCTCGCCCGAGCAATGGGGGGCGTTGCGCGCTTGGGCGTGGGGAGCGGCCCGCGCGCTCGATTATCTGGAGACGTTGCCGGCGGTGGATGCGAAGCGGGTCGGCATCGAGGGAGTTTCCCGTTACGGCAAGGCGGCGCTCGTCACGCTGGCGTTGGAGCCGCGCTTTGCTATCGGGTTGGTGGGCTCGTCGGGCGAGGGTGGGGCCAAGCCGCATCGTCGCGATTTTGGTGAGGCGGTGGAGAACCTTACGAGTTCCGGCGAGTATCATTGGATGGCGGGAAACTTTTTAAAGTATGGCGCGGAGGAAGCGGCCTTCGGTCGCAAGGATGCGCGGAATATTCCTGTCGAGTCGCATCAACTGATCGCGCTGTGCGCGCCTCGACCCACTTTCATCAGCTACGGCATTCCCGAAAAAGGGGATGGCAATTGGCTCGATCAACAGGGCAGCTACATGACGACTGTCGCGGCCGGCCCGGCTTTCCGGCTGCTCGGCGCACGCGATCTCGGTGTGCCGGATGATTATCACTCGGCGCAAATGCCGGCCGTCAACACCGACCTGCTGGCGGGCGAGCTGGCCTGGCGCCAACACGACGGCGGACATGAGGACCGCACCAACTTAAGTTCCTTTCTCGGCTGGGCGAATCGCCGGTTTCAGCATGAGGCTCCGTCGCGGCCGGCCGATCAACCGGTGATGCGCAGTGACCGCAACTCGCATCTCGCCCACCAGCAGCTGCTCGAAAAAGCAAAGGCCGGCGGTATCTCAGTCTACTTCCTCGGCGACTCGATCACGCGGCGCTGGGGGGCGACTGATTATCCTGCTTTCCTCGCGCATTGGAACCAAAGTTTCCACGGGTGGAATGCGGCCGATTTCGGCTGGGGGGCCGACGCGACCCAGAATATACTGTGGCGTTTGCGGCATGGCGAACTCGACGGCGTGAATCCCAAAGTCATCGTGCTCCTCGCCGGCACCAACAACGTCGGCAATGCGCCGGGCGATGCTGCCAAGGTCGCGGATGTCACGCGAGGCCTCACTGCGTTGGTGAATCTTTGCCGCGAAAAAGCACCGGCAGCGACGATCATCCTCATGGGGATTCTCCCGCGCAATGACGGCCCAGTCGTGCCTACGATCAATCGCATCAATGCCAATCTGGCTAAAATGGCGGATGGGAAAACGGTGCGCTACCTGAACATCAACGACCGTCTGGCCGATGCGCAGGGCAAGTTGTACGAGGGGATGACCGTGGATCAACTCCACCTCAGTCTGAAAGGCTATCAGGTCTGGGCGGATGCTTTGAAACCGATTTTCACCGAGCTGCTCGGCCCACCGGCGGCGACCGATACCGCTCCGCCGCCCACCGGAGATCCCAGTGCGAAGCAGAGATAACCGCGAGGCGACTTTAGCGAAACTCATTAGCCGTTTGCTCAACCGCTCGTCACTGTGCCCGCATCGCCCCAAGTCTACGGTTCGACTGGTTCACTCCGTGACTTTCCATCCGCCATCTTCTAGGCTGCCGCCTTCATGAAACTCGGTCTCGGCCTCTACAAGCACATGCTCACGCCGGAAAACTTCGCCTTCGCGAAGCAGGCCGGTGCGACGCACCTCATCGCGCATCTCGTGGATTATTTTCGCGGCGGAAAAGGTCATTCGGATTCCGACGACCAGCCGCTCGGCACCGACTGGGGCTGGGGCCTCGCCGGTGATCCGGAAAAACTCTGGTCGCTCGATGAACTCGTGACGCTCCGCCGCAATGTCGAGACGGCCGGCCTGACATTGGAAGCGATCGAGAATTTTGATCCGGCGCACTGGCACGACATTTTGCTCGATGGACCGAAGCGCGCGCTGCACCTCGAAAATGTGAAGACCATCATTCGCCGCATGGGCGAGGCGGGCATTCCGATCATGGGCTATAATTTTTCCATCGCTGGCGTCGCCGGTCGCACCAAGGGGAACTACGCGCGCGGCGGAGCGCCCTCTGTCGGTATGGAAGGCCCCTGCGATTTGCCGATGCCCCGCGGGATGGTTTGGAATATGGTTTACGAGGCGCACGCGCCGGCGGGCAATATTCCTTCGGCGACGCACGAGCAATTGTGGAGCCGGTTGCAGCGATTTCTCGACGAGGTGCTACCTGTAGCGGAAGCCGCCGGCGTGAAGTTAGCCGCGCATCCGGATGATCCACCGATGCCGACGATTCGCGGCCAGCCACGTTTGGTTTATCAACCGAGACATTATCAGAAATTAATCGATTTGAATCCTAGCTCGTCCAATCAATTGGAATTTTGCGTCGGTTCTCTCGCGGAGATGACGGAAGGAAATATCTACGATGTCGTCGATCACTACAGCCGTCAGCATCGGCTCGGTTACGTGCATCTGCGCAACGTCCGCGACAAGGTGCCGTATTACCAGGAGACGTTTATCGACGACGGCGAAGTTGATATCCTGCGCGTGCTCGCGATTTTGAAACGCAATGGTTTCGAGGGAGTGATCATTCCTGATCATGCGCCACAGATGAGTTGCGCGGCACCGTGGCATGCGGGCATGGCTTACGCGCTGGGCTTTCTAAAAGCGGGAATCAAAGGACTGGAAGCTCAATCATGATATACCGGCCTCTGCTTTCGTCGGTAGGGGCCATGTCGGCTTGCCTAAGAATTTGCTGTTACTGGTGTAGGGGCAGGCGTCCCTGCCTGCCGTGTCCGGTGAATTGCTGCCGGAACCACCGGCACGGAGGTCTGTGGCTACGCCGAATGGATCGAATACGTCGTAACGCTTACACGCAGGATTATATTCAGGATTTCTTCTTTTCCACATGAGCGTCCTCTTGCCTTTCAACAGAGTGACGTCCGAAGCGATTGTTCGTCATTCGCTTTTCACGTGCGCGGAGGCACTCGGTATCCCGGTGCCCACTTCAGGCAACAAGCAAGGTAAGTGCCGGGAGTGCGTCGTGGAAGTGGCCAAGGGTATGGCTTGCTTCTCCAAATCTGGTTCGGCCAAGCAACTCCTGAAGGGCTACTTTTGTTTGTCCAATTTTGAGGCCGCGCACATCAGCGCGCTGAATTGCGGCACCGGTATGGACATGACCGGAGCGGCCATGTTAGCGCAATGGTATCGCAAGGCCTGTTCGCTCCCCATCATGGTACAGCCGAATGCCGGTTTACCCGTGTTGGAAAATTTCAAAGCGATTTATAAGCAACTCCCCACCGACACCGCCCGCGCCGTGCCCGAGGTGCTCGGGGCGCGCGCCGCAGTCATTGGCTCGTGCTGTGGCCGCACGCCGGATTACCCTCGTGTGATTCGTCGGATGGGGGGATCTGCCCCACGCCACGAAATGAAACATCCGGACTTTCCGTTTTTTACCCGGGTAGGGCGGATTATCCCTCATCCGCCGCGCTTAAACTTCGGCGCGTTAGGGATAACTCGCCCGACCCGCTGAAAAACAGACCGCTCTGATCACGAATGATTTTTCCCATGAACACACTCACCTTTCCTGAAGTTTTTTCTCTGCGTGGTGAACACGCTCTTATAACCGGTGGCGGCACCGGCATCGGTCTCGCCATCGCGAAGGCCATGCACTCGGCTGGCGCTCGCGTCGTACTGATCGGCCGGCGCGAAGCTGAACTCGCTGCGGCCGTGCGCGGCCTCGGTGACCGCGCATCCTATGTCGTCCACGACATCACCCGCTTTGATGCAGCTTCCGCGCTCATCGAACACATCACCAAGGAGCACGGCCCCATTACCTGCCTGGTGAACAACGCCGGCATGCACCTGAAGAAACCCGCGATCGACACCACTCCTGAGGAATTCTCTCAAGTGATGAACACCCACATCTTCGGCGCCCATGCGTTGTCCCGCGTCGTGCTGCCGGGGATGATCGAGCGCAAGCAGGGTAATATCATTTTCATCGCTTCCATGGCTTCGCTGTTTGGCATACCCCTGGTGGTGGCTTATGCGGCGGCGAAGTCGGCCATGATTGGCATGATCCGTACGATGGCTACGGAACTGTCGCCGCATAACGTGCGCGTGAACGCCATCGCCCCAGGCTGGATCGACACCGCGATCTCGCGCAAAGCTTTTGCTGATGACCCCAATCGCAAAAACAAAATCATCAGTCGCACGCCAATGGCGCGACTCGGAGAGCCAGAAGATATCGGTTGGGCCGCCGTCTACATTGCGTCGCCCGCAGCCAAGTTCGTTACCGGCTCCATCCTTCCCGTCGACGGCGGCGTCGCCATGGGATTTTAGTTCAGATAACTGCGAAACAAGTCGGAGTAAGGAAAATCCTTACTGCTCGATCACGGTGTTGGGCAGTTCGTTTCCATCGGTGGGCCGACGGGGGAAATGTTCGGCGAGGAGCGCGCCAGTCAGCTCGATCCCGGCGCGCAGGCCGTTGGTATACGCGCCTTGCTTGAAGTGCTCGGTCATCACGGTCGCCATTTGCGACCAGAAATCGTCGCCGCATTTCTGGTGCACGCCTTCATCGCCGATGACGGCGAAAGTTTGCGAAGCCGGCGCGACGAAGATGAGCACGGCGTTGCGCTCCTTGGTTTTCGTCATGCCGAGACGCTCGAACGCCGCTTGCGCGGCCACGAGGGGATTGTCGGCGGGGTCATGGGTGACGACGACGCGGATTTCCCCGGAGGTCAGGATTTCTGCCTGAGCGATGGCACCTTCGATAGCGCCATGATCGAGTTGTTGAATAAATTCAGATTTTTTCATGTTACCAAGATCCGCTTGATCCGCCGCCGCCAAAATCACCGCCGCCACTGGAGAAGCTTCCCCCACTATCTCCACTTGAGCTGCTGTCGCTGGATGATCCGCTGATTAAGCCGCCGCCGAAAACGCCGCCATTCTGCCAGGTGGAACTGCGGCGGGTTGGATTTTGAAAAATCGATGTCCGATTTATCCGGCGTGCAAAAAAAGCGATCATAATCACGATTGTCGTGGCTATAAAAAAAAGAACAAGGAGAGCAGTGGGGGCATTTTGGTCTGAACGGGATTCGGCGTGGGTGCGCCCCGTGCCGCGATATTCGCCTTTGGTCGCAGCGATCATGGCGCTGGTTGCCTCAGTCAGGCCTTGCTCGAAATTCCCCTGCCGAAAGCGTGGCTTTAGAATGCTTTCAATGATGTCGTGACAGGTGGCGTCCGTGAGAGTCGGTTCCAGTCCATAGCCGACTTCGATCCGGAGCTTTCGGTCATTCTTAAACACGAAAAGCACGGCTCCATTCTTTTTCTCCTTTTGGCCCACGTGCCACGATCTTGCGACTCGGACGGTGTAATCCTCGAGCGAGGAATCGCTCTCCATCTTGGAATAGACCACGACAAGCAGCTGATTGGAGGAAGCGCGTTCGTATTGTTCGAGTTGCTGATTGAGCGCGCTAACAGTGGTGGGTGAGACAGTGCCGGTGTAGTCGTTGAAGTATTTTTCCGGTACTGAGGGAATTCGTTCGCTGGCGTGCAGCCACGATCCGGAAAGGAGTACGACGGCTAAAACCAGATGACGAAGACGAAATCTCACGTCAGGCCGTTATGGTTTGGCAGGCTGCTTCTTTGAAAAATCGAACTGGACTTGCGGTGCCTTGTCCGCCCCGGTTACGGCGGTGAAGTACGCCTTCTCTTTGAAACCCAAGGCGGCAGCGAAGAAGACGGCGGGCACGCGCTTGATGGCGGAATTATAATCGAGCGCGACTTCGTTGAAACGCCCGCGTTCGACAGCGATGCGGTTTTCCGAGCCTTCGAGCTGTGATTGCAGTGTCTGGAAATTGGCGGTCGCTTTCAGATCGGGGTAGCGTTCGACGACAACGAGCAGGCGGGAGAGCGCAGAAGTCAACTGGCCTTGGGCTTTATCGAATTCGACCAGCTGGGCGGGATCGGTGGGAGCGCTATTGGACGGGAGCTGCACCTTGCCGACGGAGGCGCGGGCTTCGGTGATCTCAGTGAGCGTGGACTTCTCAAAGTTGGCGGCACCGGACACGGTGGCGACAAGGTTGGGCACGAGATCGGCGCGGCGCTGGTAGACATTCTGTACCTGAGCCCACTGGGCGTCGACAGCTTGTGAGCGATTGACGAGACCATTATAGGCCCCGGAAAGGTAGAGCAGGGCAGCGACCGCGATGGCCGCGAGAACTCCGAGAATGATAAGGACTGTTTTCATAAAACGGATTCACTGATGTACGAACTTTCGCGTAAAGCAAGCAACCGGCCGTTACACAATCGCGATCCGTTTCAACGAGTCTGGATTCTGTGCGAGAAGCGCATGGTGAGGAGGAGGAGGGCCGGTTCTTCGTTGATTCCTGTGTGTAATTCTAAAAAACGTAGTTGAAATCACGGATTTCATATTTCGCTTCATTCGGAAATACGGATCTGCGGCAGCCGAAAGTTGACAGCTGATCCGGGAAGATACTGAAATCCGTGGTTAAATCGTTCGGTTGTTACTGCAGAATTGAGGTGTGCGCCAATGAATCCATCAACCACGGCAGTGAAAGTTTGCCCGACCGAATTAGACGATACACGGCCGGAAGGACCGGTCACGGACGTGTACCGTGAGACACCACCAGAAAGCCTACCGGAATTCTGAACCAGCCAGCCGCAACGAAGATGAACCTCATTGTAGGAGCTTCGAAAACGCAGCAATTGACGAGCCGAGCCGCTACCTAAACGGCGCAGGCTGCCAGGGCCGGGCAAGGACCAAGGGTGGAACCGGAAGTCCACAATCGTTAGCGCCCGGTCAACAAGGTCGGCAGAGTCAGCGTGGGCGGAAGCAGGAGTCGGAGGCCTCCATAGGCGCGTTGAGGTGCGGGACAGCATAACCCGCGCGGAGCGAAGGGAGGGCACATATGGCCAACGCGCACCAGCGCAGCGCGGGACCTGAAAACCAAGACTATGGCGGGGGGATGCACTCTGGATAAAAACGTCGCTTAAGGTTCAACAGGTGCACCGGACGCTCTATCGAAAAGCAAAGGCGGAGCCGCGCTGGCGGTTCTACAGCCTGTAGGGAGAACTGCTCCGCGAGGATCTGTTCACGGATGCACTGTCTGCGGTAATGAGGAATGACGGCGTGCCCGGAGTCGATGGGTTTGAGGTCGAGTCACTCAAAGAGGATGCGACGGTGCGAGCTAAGTGGCTCACCGCCCATGCCGCTGAATTGACGAGCAAGACCTATGGCCCATCGCCCGTGCTACGCCGCTTATCTGGGGAAAGACGCGGCCAAACCAAACGCCGTCCGCCCGGCATCCCCACGGTCAAGAACCGGGTGGTGCCCGTTCGACCAGCCCCGGGTCCCGAGCGGAGCCGAGGGACAGACTGCGGTGGCGATTCTGCTGCAACCGATCATGGAAGTAGACCGCACGAGCGGGACGAGTAAGGTCACTCCGAATACTCGGGGCGCCCCGCAGGGCGGTGTCATCAGTCCACTGTTGGCTAACCTTTATGGGCATCACACCAACGACCGGCTCCACGAGTATTAGGGCCTGTGGAAATGACCGCTCCATGCCGTATGGACGAAAGCATGGCACCGCCGAAACCAATCCGATGAATGGCATTCAGAGAGCCGTGTGAGGAAAACCCGCTCGCACGATTCGACGAGGGAGCGAGCGGTTTTATCGCGGCGCTCCACTCTACTAATTTGAGAAAATGGCCGGCGCTCACGGCAAATCGGGCGGCGAGTTTTCTAATGTGGTCAATCGTCAAGTTTCTCCTGTCTTTCAAAAGACGGCAGTGCTCGAGCGACTCACCCCGAGTATACTTCCGAGGTCAGCGGATTTCAGCTCATTGTTCACCATGCAATATTGCAGTGATTCAATGGCCGTGGATGGTTTAATATTCACAAGAATGCTTACGTGAATCTTCGCATGCTAAAATATCCGATCATTTTTTGCCAGTACGATCATCACCGACGTGCTCGGCTTCGGGGTTATGTCCGGCACGAGTGATTCGCAGCCGCAGCTTGTCGGTTGCGATTGTGGGGCTGAACCGGGGACGGACTGGCAGGAAAACAGCCCCCATGAATATGGACTCAACGTCTTTGACTGAGTTTGGATTTCGTCAGCTGCCATGGCTTACCGTTAAGTTTAAGCCATCCTGCCCGCCATATCCGAAACGATGCCCCTAATGTTTGCGACTGATTGCCCTGATTCGTGAACCAATATTCCGGTACGTTTTCCTCTGGAATCCTGATTTAGCGAATAGGCTGATCAGGCACAGAGAATTTGCTCGCGGCTGGCCGGTCGGGCCGGATCGAACCATTCGTGCGGTGAATCCTCGGCATTGAATTCCGGACAGGTTTTAGCGAGCAGCAACCGGAGTTCATTGCGCGCTCGTCCCACCCGGCTTTTGACTGTGCCGATTTTTATGGCCAGAGCTCGGGCTATCTCTTCGTAGGAGTATTGGCGCACATTGCGCAGCAAAAGTATTTCTCTCTGCTGAATATTTAAATTCGCCATACATTCCGCCACCAGTTCTGAAAATTCCTTGCTCGTAGCCGCACGAACCGGATCGGGCGTATCGCAGGCAACCAGATCGGCGAAGGTCGCCTGGGTGTCGGCATTGATGGGGCAATCCAGGGATTGGGTGGAGTGGCGACGGCGGCGATGAAAATACCAGTAGCGATTGCGTGCCAGATTAAGGGTGATGCAATGCAGCCAAGCGGAGAGAGAAGACTCTCCACGGAATAGCGCGAGACTGCGGTGCGCACGAATAAATGTATCCTGAGCGATCTCCTCGGCATCAGCGTGGTTGCGCAGTATGGTGTGCGCAATGGCGAGCATTTTTTCGCGGTAGCGCAGGACGATCTCCACGAAGGCTTCCTGATCTCCTTCCTTGAAGCGGCTCACTAAGGACGAATCATATTGGGCTTCCTGCTGCGAGAGCGCGAGGCGGGCCGTGCGAGCGGCGGTGTGTGCAACAGACGGAGCGGGGGTGGGTATTGAAATGATAGCGACCATAGTTGGATGTATTTTCTCACACTATAGAAGATGGCCATGGGGTGATATGGGGTGTTGTGCTAGGCACGACCTGCATCGCGCCTCGGCGAGGCGTACACTAATATTAGAAAACGCGGCGACCCATGCCCTGAACACCCCATAGTGGTGAGCAGGGAGGTTTGCTATTCTCTTTTTCTAAACCATAGGTCGATGAACAACGAAAACCAATCCACCCTCGGGCTCGAACATAGTTTCTTCCGGAAAATCATGCCTGACTTGGTGGGAGGTGTGTCATTTGCAAAGGAAATTTTCCATGCCGCCGACCGTCGTTTTGCGCTTAAATCGATGGCCCTCCGACGCGTAAGAGCACGCACCTCCGCTTGTGGCAACGACGGCTATTTGGCCAAAGGGAGCCAATCAGCAGCGGCAGCCATCCATCAATCTACTATGAGAAACTTCACTGCCATGAACCATGAATCGCGCGAAGCAGTGGGACGGATACTGAATCTGCTGCTCGCCGATGAGTATATGCTCTACAAAATTACCCGGGACTATCACTGGAATGTGACCGGACCGGATTTCTTCAGCTTGAGATTGCAGTTTCAGCTCCAGCATGAAGCCGCGACGGGATGGGTAGATAGCCTCTCTGAGTACATTCGGTTGCTGCGGCTTGATGCTCGCATCAGCTGGGATGACTTGACCGAATCCGCGCGCTGCTCGGCTGATTCAGGCTTCGGATTATCGTCCGAACGAATGCTTTCCGAGTTGCTCCATGCCCATGAAGATATCATGGCCCAACTCCGCTCTGGCATCGAAATTTGCCGTTACCGCTTAAGCGATGATTCCACTGCCTTTTTTCTTAATACTCTGGTCGAGCAGCACGAAAATGCAGCTTGGATGTTGAGGGCTCAACTAGAGACGGCGGCCTAATCTTCATCAGCTCTGTGTCGCATTTCCTTTCGGCGCTATTGGCCAGTGAAGGAGCAGGTTCAACCTGTGCAACGGGTGGTAGTGTAGCTGCGGTGGATTGCGGTGGAGCGAGTGCAGGGATGAGGCAACTGAGAATATTTGGCCGGACGCCTTTTCAACCGCACCAAAAGAATCAATAAATGTGAGAGAGATAAGTTAACCTTTCCCCTGCTCCTCAATTGCAGACCGGCCCGTTACCTGCTCACGCGTATGGCGCGCGCTTACGGTTTTCTCGACCCGGCTGGTCTGATCGCTAGAGCCTGTCAGGCACTTTGAAAACAAAATGATCGACATGTTAACGAGTGGCGAGCAGCAAGCTGGAGGATGCGACCAAAGAAGCGAACCGGCTAGTATTACTCCGTTAAGTAAATGATTGCGATTTTCCGCCGCTACTTTCACGGTGACGCATGGAATGGAACGGCCCGCTTTTTCAACGCAGCGCGAAACAATTGCTCGGCTTTCTGGCGCCCGTGGTGGCGGGGCTTGGCCGCAGTGAACGGCGGGTGGCGGCGGCGCGCTACGTGCAGGGGCTGCTCATGCCCGGCCAGCGTAAATCCGTCGAGCCGATGGCTGCGCGGCTGGGAGTGGAGGCGCAAGATTTGCAGCAATTCGTCAGTGCCAGTCCTTGGAGTGACAGGGCGGTCTGGAAGGAGGTGTGCCAACAAATCATCCCGCATTTGGAGCCAATGGAGGCGTGGGTCGTCGATGAGACTGGCTGGCTGAAACAAGGCCAGCACTCGGTTGGCGTCTCCCCTCAATACTGCGGATCGGTCGGCAAGCAGGCCAATTGCCAGGTCAGCGTCGAGGTGGTAGTGACTGACGGCTGGCTCGCCGCCCCCATCGGTGGCCGGCTTTACCTGCCGGAAAGCTGGACGAAAGATCGGGCACGGTGCGCGCGCGCCGGCGTGCCGGAGGCAATCGAGTTTGCCACCAAACCCATGATCGCGCTCCAGTTGGTACAAGAGGCGTTGGCCGACGGGGTGGCCCCCGCGCCCGTGCTGGGCGACGCGGCCTACGGGGACAATGCCGAGTTTCGGGCGGGCCTGCGCACGTTGGACCTGGAGTTTTTCCTGCAAGTCGATGCGACCAAGCACAAGGGCTGGAGCTTTGCGGTGCCGACCGAACTCAAGCAGGTTCGCCGCCATCCCCGAGCGGATGCGCCACCGTCACAAACGCTCGCGGAAATCGCCGCCGGCATCCCGGCCGACCAATGGCAAACCGCCCAGTGGAAAAGAGCCGGCGGCGAGCGCGGTGCGACGCGACTGGCCTGGTGCGAGGTGTGGCTGCAACACGCCCTGCGCAAAGCCGGTGGTGAACTGGAGCAACTCTGGCTGGTCGTCGACTGGCCGGCCGAGGCCACCGAGCCGTATCATTACTATCTGGCTCGCCTGCATCGACCGCCGACCAAAGCGCGCTGCCTGACGCTCAGCCGCAGTCGCTGGCATATCGAACAATATTTCCAGCGCGCCAAAGACGATCTCGGGTTCGACCATTTTGAAGGCCGCTCGTGGACCGGGTTTCATCACCACCTCGTGCTCAGCGCCCTGGCTTACCTCTTCATCCTCACAGTCCACGCCCGCGCCAAAAAAAACTTCTGGTGCGACCTGGGAGCAAACCCTGCGGGCGATCCGGCCGTGGCTGGTGAGATCGACCGGCTCTTGCTTCTGCTGCGGCAGCAAATTTGACGATATTGTCGTGAGTATCACTTAACGGAGTAATACTAGGCGAGCGATGTGAGCGACGAGGAGTGGGGATTTTGCGCACCGTATTTGACGTTGAGGGAAGAGAAGGCGCCGCAGGGGGCGTGCCGGCTACGACGGGGCCAAACGCCGCAAGGGCTCGAAGACGCACCTCGCCGTAGATACACTCGGCCACCTGCTGGCCCTGCGCGTGACCCCGGCCGACGAACAGGACCGCACGCAGGTCGGCCCGCTGGCCAAGGACGTGCAAACGGTGACCGGCAAACACGTCG
>JANYCF010000306.1 GCA_025360455.1 Opitutaceae bacterium
TTTCAGGGTGACCAAACTCGACCTCAAACCAAAAGATTGAACCTTTATGAAACACACTGGTGACGCCGATTTCGCCATGCATGAGCTCCGTTAAACGCCGGCAGATCGCCAGGCCAAGGCCGGTGCCACCAAATTTTCTCGTCGTCGACGCATCCGCCTGCACGAAACGTTGGAAAAGATTTTTCTGCACCTCGGGTGTGATGCCAATCCCACCGTCGATGACCTCAAAGCGTAGCCGCTGGCCGGCACTCGCGGGCTGGGCACTGACGCCAACGCGCACCAGCACTTCGCCTTTGGCGGTGAATTTGATGGCATTGCTCAGCAGATTCAGCACGACCTGCCGCAGTCGAACGGGATCACCGCGCACGCGCGAAGGAAGCTCAGCCGCCAGTTCGAGCCCCAAGCTGAGTCCTTTTTTATGGGCCGGCGCAGTTTGCAAAAACAGCGCGCGTTCCAGTTGTTCCTCCAGATCAAAATCGATCGCTTCCAGATTCAGCAACCCGGCCTCAATCTTCGAGTAGTCGAGCACATCGTTCAATATGGTCAGCAAACTTTCGCTGCTGTGGATCAGGGTATCAACAAATTCTTTCTGTTCCTCATTGAGGGTCGTGCCGAGCAGCAGGTGCCCCATGCCCACCACGCCATTCATCGGGGTGCGGAGCTCGTGGCTCATGTTGGCGAGAAAAGCGCTCTTCGCCGTATCGGCGGCCTCGGCGACTTCCTTGGCTTTTTGCATTTCAACCTTGGCCAACTCGGCGACTTCTTTCGCCTTTTGCATCTCGAGATTGGCGGTGGCCAACTCGACGGTTCGCACCTCGACCCGATGTTCCAGATCGGCATTGAGCGAACGATAACTCTCTTCGCTCACAGCCAACGCGGTGGATTTTTCTGTGGTCACCGCGATTTGGCGGCTGAGTTCCGCCGTTCGTTTCTCCACCAGGAGTTCGAGCCGGATTTTTTCCCGGCGTTCCAAGTGAGCGGTAAGCCAAGAAAAAAAGACCACCACACTGATGGCGGACACGACATAAAGCACCCAGGCCAGGCGCGTGCGATACCCCGGTGGAAGCACCGTAAACGACAGCACCGCTTCGGCTCCAGCCACCGAGTCAGAAACGGGCCGCACGTGTAAAACGTATTGCCCTTCATTCAGATCATTAAATGAAGCCGAGCCCACACTCCCCGTCGAAGCCCAATGGTTATTACTGCCTTCCAACATAACTTCGAAAGTGACGCGGGCGCCGAAGGGATTATTCGGAGCTCCGAAATATACGACGAAGGAATTGTCGCTGAAATCAATGGGCGGCAACGAAGCGGAGGGAGAAAAAAGATGGCGTTTGCTCGCCGTGAATTGCACCAGATTCACCATCGCTTTTAACGGCGTGGGGTGAATTTGCGGGATCTTCGGATCAAAACGAGAGAGGCGTTGTTTGCTGCACATCCAGACGACCCCGCCCTCTTCCATCGTAAACTCACTGGGCTCATGGCCGACAGGAATCGGAATCGTGGAACGAACGCCCTCCGCGTTGACCTCCACCCGAAAGGCACTGCCGTTCGCGGAAAACCACAGCCGGCCCAATCCGTCACGCGCGGGTCGACCGGCGACCAACGTGAATTCAGGCGCACTCTTAAGGATGGCCAAGTCAGGAACAAAACGGTTCGACGCCTCATCAAAGCGAAATTGATGCGTGTTCAGATTAAATCGCACATCTCCTGCCCAAAGATAGGACTGGACCCAGCCTAACATAATCCCGTCTTCCGGCCCGAACAATTTGAGCAACGGCCGCGCTCCACTCAAATCCACCCGCCCAGCTCGGCTCAGCCCTAACTCCAACCAGAGGACGCCTTGATCAGTTTCAGTCCCACTATAAACGGTGGGCAAATTGGGTTCGTCGAAACGTTCGACCGCATAGTCGTCGCCGTTTTTTCTGATCCAGCCGATCTCACCTTTCGCGGCATAAAAAAAAGCGCCACCCCGCGACCGAGCAAGACTGATCCGGGCACTATCGAGACCAGGCAGCACTGGTTTCCAACCGTTCCCCTCCTTCACAAAAATCCCCGCATCGGACGAAGCCCAGATTTTCCCCTCATAGATCGCCAGACTCACCACAAACTTTCCTGGAGGGGAATCATCCTTAAAATCAATCAACCGTCCCTCATCATTATAGACACCTTGAAGCGCCTTACCAT